>JAEZJB010000242.1 GCA_023415845.1 Chloroflexota bacterium
CGTCCTTCCCCAGGATTCCAGCCATGCGCTTCAGGGCACCACTTGCCTCGTTCCCGGCCGGAATCT
This sequence comes from Chloroflexota bacterium, assembly GCA_023415845.1. GTDB lineage: Bacteria > Chloroflexota > Chloroflexia > Thermomicrobiales > UBA6265 > JACCYX01. Next base: position 67 of record JAEZJB010000242.1, read on the forward strand.
TCTCGACCATCACTGTCGGTGCGCCCATCATCGCGGTGGGCACAATGACGTCCGCATCATCGAGTTCATCCACATCAAGAAGCACTACCGGCGGTTTGCCCACCATTGCAGCACGAGCCAGCAACTTGCCGATGTAGGGATCGCCACCTCCGCCCGTGCCAAGCACCGCGGCGCCACGGGCGATATCGTCCAGATCCTCGATCGTGATCTCTCGCATGGATACATTCTCCCGGCAATCAGGCAAGCGCCAGGTCACCGACAGCCTTGACCCGGATCCGGGTGGCATTGCCGGGAAGGTAGGCGAGCGGAACATCCTCGACATCCACGATCTGGACCGTAGCAGGGTCGGCACCAGCGGCGACAGCGCGACTGGTGGCCTCACTTCTCGCGTCGGCCAGCGCATCCTCCCGGCTCAACTGGGCGAGTGAGTAGACGCGATCGGTTTCGCCAGAAATCTGGGCGATGGCTGCGCCTACCGCATTGGCTGCCTCGAAGTGATCGGGCTTGACCATCTCCGAGGCGCCCTTGATGTCACGGCACACGAGGATACTGCCACCGCCGACCACGATCACCGGCACCGGCTCGGCGCTGGTCTTCATGCGATCAACCGCAACTTCAACAATTTCCTGAATCTTCTCGAGGGCTGTGGCCACCTTGTCTGCGGGGAGATCGGCCACCAGCGAGGCGTCTCCCATCTCGACTATTCCGGAAGCGACGGCGATGTCGGAGGTCGTAAGTTGCTGACCGCCGAAGATCCGCGCGTCTGTTGTCAGGCGATAACCGACCGAACGCGGTCCCACGCTCATCGTCTCCAGATCAACATGGGAACCACCGCCCAAACCAACGGAGTAGACGTCCGGCATCCGGAAGTTCGTGCGCACTCCCCCAACCTCGACCGCGACCGAGGCTTCACGTGGAAATCCATGGGTCAGCATGCCAACGTCGGACGTAGTACCGCCGATGTCCACAACCACGGCATCGGCAAGGCCGGAGAGAAAGGCAGCGCCTCGCATCGAGTTGGTTGGACCAGACGCGATTGTCAGAACGGGGTAGGTCCGGGCGAAATCCGCGACCATCAGGGTGCCATCGTTCTGCGTGAGGTAGAGCGGGGCATCGATGCCGAGGTTGGCAATGGCGCGCTCGAACCCGGAGACGGTGGCTTCGGCCAGCGCACCCAGGCAGGCATTGAGAATGGCGGCGTTCTCCCGCTCCAGCAAACCGATACGGCCAATCTCGTTCGACTTCGTGATCACGACCCCCGGAATCGCCTCGGCGACGATTTCTGCCGCTCGCTCTTCCTGATCTGTATTGACCGGAGAGAAGACGGCGCTGATGGCAACCGCCTTGATGCCCTGCTCGGCCATCTCACGAGCGGCGGATCGAACGGCGTCCTCGTCGAACGGGGCAATCGGGCGCCCGTCGAACTCATAGCCTCCTCGAACCATGTACGTGGCGCCACCCACGGCGTCGACCAGATCCTGCGGCCAATCGACCATTGGAGGGAGGGCCGCAGTAGCCGGCAACCCGATGCGAATGACTCCAATCGGCTGCAGTTGACGACGCTCGACGATGGCATTGGTGAAATGGGTTGTGCCGATCATCACCGACGCTATCTGGTCCGTAGACGTGCCCGACTGCTCAAGCACACTTGCGATAGCGGTCGTGATGCCATCGGTGACATCCTCGGTCGTGGGCGTCTTGAGTTTGGCGACCACCTTGCGATCGTCCATCAACACGGCATCGGTGTTGGTGCCCCCAACGTCCACACCAATTCGCAAACTCATGGAAGATGTCACTCCTGTTGAATATGAAAACCGAATCGCATTCACGCGATCCATGCTGATTGCACAATGCTGCATGGCGGATGCATGTTCTGCTCGCCGCCGACAATCGTACGCTGTGTACAATGACTTCGACAGCCCTACTGCGGCAGTCTCAGCAACGCTTCAAATGGATACTGGACGTAGATCCCGAATTGGACGGCGGAGGCTCATGCGCGTCGAACAGTTGCGCCAATTTTCTTTCGAACACCTGGAGCCATTGGCAATTGGCGCCGGCATTCTGGGAACCGGGGGTGGCGGTTCCCCCTATCTGAGCAAGATCATCGTTGGGCAAATGCTGAAGGATGGGTACGAAGTCCCGGTAGTCCCCGTTTCCGAATTGCCGGACGACGCCCTGGTCGCCTCAACTGGAGGAGTCGGCGCTCCAACCGTGGGAGTCGAGCGCATGAGCGAAGGATGGGAAATGTACCGATCCCTTCGCGCTCTCGAGTCCTACGTTGGCAGGTCGGCAACGCACATGATTGCTGCGGAGATCGGTGGAGGCAATGCCCTCGCCCCCATTAAAGTCGCGATCCAGGCCGGGCTGCCGGTCATAGATGGCGATGCCATGGGCCGGGCGTTTCCCGAGATGCAGATGGATACCTTTTGCATTTATGGCGTCAAGCCGACACCGGCGGCGATCTCCGACGTTCGCGGCCATGTCGCGGTGTTCGACGGTATCGATGATGCACGCGACCTCGAATATTATGTCCGCCAAACCACGGTTCAGATGGGAGGCGGGTCCGGTGCGGCTGGTCCGCTTCTTACCGCCAGCGAAACCCGGCGAACCGCCATTCCCGGCACGCTGACGTTTGCCGTCCTGCTCGGAGAAGCCGTACTTGCGGCACGCAGGGACCATCGCGATCCGGTGCAGGCGGCAGCCGACCTGGCTGGCGGTGTTCGCCTGTTCACGGGCAAGATTTCCGATGTCGATCGCCGATTCGTGGCCGGGTTCTCCCGGGGCAACCTCATGCTTGAAGGGCTTGGCAGCGACGCTGGCCGAACAGTGGCGATCGATTTCCAGAACGAGAATCTGGTAGCAACCGACGACGAAGGAACGGTGCTCTGCAGTGTGCCCGACCTCATCTGCATCGTGGACGCAGAAACGGCCGAACCAATCACCACCGAAATGCTGCGCTATGGGCTGCGCGTGGCCGTGATCGGGATACCAGCACCGCACCTGATCGCAACGCCTGAAGCATTGGAAGTCGTTGGCCCTGCCGCATTCGGGTATCCGGAAGTGACATACACACCACTTCCCGGCGTCTACGGCGGTGAGCTGGCAAGCCTCGTGACCGCCTGACCACAACTGGCATCAAGACGGCGAGACATCTCGTCGGTTCGGCCCCTTCGCAACGGCGCGACTGACCCACGCATGCTCGGCGTGGCACCGCAGACGGGATCGAGAGCACCTGCCCGGGACCACCTGTTCCGGGCGCAAGCGGGACCTCATCTCCCTGGCCACACCCATGTGAGCCAGCATTTCACACGTTGCAGAAGGGGAAATCTGAAAATGCCTGTATCTCGCGAACTCTCGGCGCTCGTTTCCGCCGGGCTGCAGGGCGGTGCTGACCGGCGAACGCTACTCAAGCTGGCCGGGGCCGCCGCCATGGCAACCGGGTTTGCCACGACCATGCCGGGCGTGGTCAAGCGGGCTGGAGCCCAGGCAGAAAACAACGTCTTCATTTATGGCTCCGGGCAGGATATGGCGACCCTCGACCCACACACCGGGTACGACGCCTCGATCAGTTGGGCCCTGCGCGCCACGTACGACAGCCTCCTGCGATTCGAGGGTGATCCGCTGGCGGTGGTGCCGCTCCTCGCCTCCGAAGTAACTGGCTCGGACGACGGGTCGGTCTGGACGATTTCACTTGACCCCGCCGCGACTTTCCAGGACGGTTCATCGGTCACTGCCGAGGACGTGAAGTGGAACTTCGAACGGCTGTTGACCAAGAACCTGGGCTCGGCCTGGATGTTCACTCCGATCATGACCGCCGATTCGGTGGCGGTTGTGGACGAGCACAATCTTGAGATCACTCTCACCGTTCCGTTCGCAGCTTTTGACCTGATCCTGCCCTACGTGTTCATTGGCAACCCGGCCATCATCATGGAACACGACTCCGATGGTGATCTCGGTGAAGGTTGGCTGGTGTCGAACACCGCAGGTGGCGGACCCTACATCATGTCTCGCTACGAGCCAGGCTCCCTCTACCAGTTCGACCGTAACCCGGACTACTGGTTCGAGGTGCCGAGCAACCCGAACCCTGTCGATACGTTTGTCTGGCGCATCATTCGCGAGTCGTCGACCAAGCGCCTGGCGATGGAAGCCGGTGAAATTCAGTTCGGTGATCTCTACACCGTGGAGGACCTCGAAGCGCTGCGTGCCGACGAGCGATTCGCCGTGAACGATGCCGGCGCCTACATGACCTGCGCCATCAAGTTCAACAACCAGACTGGACCAACGGCTGACCTCAACGTGCGGAAGGCCCTCACCGCCCTTTTCGATATGGAAGCCGCGCTGGGCGCGGTCGACAACCGAGGCGAGGCCTTGCGCGGCCCAATTCCGACCTCGATGGCCGACTGGATCAATCCGGACCTGGCCGTCATCCCGTTCGACGTAGAGGCAGCCCGAGGCTACCTGGCGGAAAGCGCCTACCCGGACGGCTTCGACATGGAATATGTTTACGTCACGGGGCTTGCCATGGAGGAGGCCTTCGGACTGATCCTGCTGGAGCGCGCCGCTGAACTCGGCATCAACGTCACCATCACGCCGCTCGTCTGGCCCGACATGGTCGCTCGTGCATCAAGCGCAGAGACGATGCCGGCCGCGATGGCGATCTTCACCGCCGCCAGCTACATCGACCCGGATGCCGTCATCTGGCCGCAATATCACTCGAGCCAGGCTGGATCCTGGGCCGCTGCGTCGTGGTATCAGAACCCGGAGCTTGACGCCCTCATCGAAGAGGCGCGCACCATCGTCGACACCGAAGCCCGCAAGGAGCTTTACAACCAGGCCCAGCAGATTCTCGTGGACGACGCTGTGGATATCTGGATTTACACCGAAGTCGAAAACAAGGCCTGGGTCAAGGAACTCGGCACCAGTGATATGGCCATCACCGGTGGCGCCGACATCCGCGTCGTCACCTACTCGCCGCAATAAACGCCCCGGCCAGCTCCCCGCCCGCCTCGATTGAGGCGGGCGGGCAGGACGTGTCTCCATGAATCTTTTCCGGTATGTCAGCAGGCGCATCATCCTGATCATCCCGGTGCTCTTCGGCGTGTCGATCCTGACCTTCTTCCTGGCCCGTGTCGTGCCGGGGGATCCAGCGCGGCTGGCAGCCGGCCCACAGGGCACCCAGGCAACGTACGAGCAGATCCGGGCAGAGTTTGGGCTCGACGACCCATTGCTGGTCCAGTACTGGCATTACCTGACCGGATTGCTTCAGGGTGACTGGGGCAACTCGATCCTGTCGCGGAGACCAGTGCTCACCGACCTCGGCACCTACTGGCCTGCAACGCTGGAACTCGTGATTGTCGCAATGCTGATCGCCACAGCGGTTGGCATCCCTCTCGGGGTCATCGCCGCCGTCCGGGCCGATCGACTTGCGGACCAGGCGGCGCGGGTTATTTCGTTGCTGGGCGTCAGCATGCCCGCATTCTGGCTCGCGATCCTGTTGCAATTGTTCTTCGGGCTCAGGCTGGACTGGCTCCCGATCAGCGGCCGTTTGCCAACACTCACCCCACCGCCGCCCGACTACACCGGCATGTACATTGTCGATTCATTGATCGCGGGACAATGGAGCACGCTTCGTGAAGCCCTCCAGCACATTCTGCTCCCGGCGATCACGCTCAGCTTCGCCTCACTGGCTACCATCGCCCGGTTCACCCGGGCAAGCCTGCTGGAAGTCCTGCACAACGACTACGTTCGCACTGCCCGCGCGAAGGGCCTCACCGAACGCAGGGTCGTTATGCGTCATGCCCTGCGCAATGCCTTCATTCCAACCCTGACCATGATTGGGCTCTCCTTTGGCTGGTCAATGGGCGGGTCGGTGCTGGTCGAAACCGTGTTCGACTGGCCTGGGATCGGTCTCTACGCCACGAAGTCCGCGCTTACGCTTGATTTCATGCCAATCATGGGCATCGCGCTGCTCTATGGCATCGCGTTCAGCCTGATCAATCTCATCGTCGACGTCATGTACGGATTCCTCGATCCGCGGGTGAGCCATGGATAAGCGCAATCAGACGACCGTCACTATGGGGCCGCCCCGATGAGCGCCGCTACCTCCGCAACCAGCGTGATGGCGACCTCCGAGCACTCGCGTTGGCGAATCCGTCCGGAAACCCGGCGGGCGTTCCGGCGGTTTCGCCAGAGTCCGCTCTCGATGGTTGGCCTGGTCATCGTCGTCTTCCTGATCCTGGTGGCGGCAATTGGCCCGTACTTCGTGCCCTATCCGAAAGACGCCACGGGGGCGGTTCACATTGCCGACAAACTCTTGCCGCCGTCGGCTGATCACCTGATGGGAACAGACCAGGTCGGTCGAGATATCTTCTCCCGTCTGGTCGTTGGAGCGCGAATCTCGTTGCTGGCCGGCGTCACGGTTATCATCCTCGCCGTCGCGATCGGAACGGTGATGGGAGCCGTGGCGGGATATTTCGGTGGTTGGGCCGATACCCTCATAATGCGCGTCACCGATGTGTTCCTGACGGTGCCGGACCTGATTCTGGCGATGGCCTTTGCCGCCGCCCTTGGTCCGGGTCTCATGAACGTGATGATCGCCGTCTCGCTCGTCTGGTGGCCCGGTTATTGCCGTCTCGTGCGAGCAAACGTGATCTCGTTGCGCCACGAGCAGTACGCCGAAGCTGCGGAATCGCTTGGCTCATCGAAGGCACGCATCCTTTATCGGCACATTCTCCCCAATGCGCTGCCCAGCATCCTGGTCAAGGCCTCGATGGACGTCGGATTCGCGGTGCTCACCACGGCGGCGCTTGGTTTCATCGGCCTGGGCACCCAGCCACCAACGCCGGACTGGGGACAAATGGTCTCCGAGGGTCGCAAGTACATCCGGGACGCATGGTGGTTCTCGACGTTCCCCGGGCTCGCGATCCTGCTGACCGTCCTCGCAACCAACCTGTTGGGAGATGGCATCCGGGACGTTCTCGACCCACGAAGCCGCAACCGTGGCTAGACCCCTGCAGCAGGTGAGCGGGGCGTACAACGCACGACTGGCGTACCGACGGCATGTTTGGGCCTCCGCATTGAGAACTGCCGATCGTAGGCCTCAAGCAGGCGTTCCCGCTCACGGCCCGTCACGATAGGACCGTCAACCTCCACCGGCTTTCCCGCAATGGTGATGTCGGCGACGAGCGGTCGTCGGAACGCCTTGTACCTCGACTTGCGGTGAAAATTCCCCACCACGACCACCCAGTCGCCGTCGACCTGAAGCGGTAATACCACCAGGCGGATGATCCGACCCGAAGCTGGGCCGACATAGCTGACTATCCCCAATACAGACGGACGAAGCCGTGTCGGTGCATGATCGAGCCACCAGAGCGCCAGAGATCCAATCATGCGATACATGGAATTCTCCCCTGATTGAGGACGTGGTTCCTGCGCGCGGGAACGGAGATCAGGCGATAATGAGCGCGCCAGTCTCTCTGGCAGATCGGCATTCGCGAACCGAGGAGCACTAAATCGTGGGAGACATTGTACGAATGGGCGTTGTGGGCGCGGGTACCATCGCCCAGCGCGGTATCCTCCCCCATCTCAGCCTGCCCGACGTGCAGGACCGGGTGAAGCTGCAGGCCATCTGCGACCCTGTGGAAGGTCGTGCCCAGGCGGCGGCCGACAAGTTCGGACTGCCCTACGCCACCACCTCCTTTGAGGACATGCTCGAACGCGGCGATGTCACCGCCGTCACCATCGCTTCGCCGATCGGCCTGCACTACGAACAGGGCAAGGCGGCACTCGAAGCAGGCAAGCACGTCCACTTCAACAAGACGATGACGACGACGGCCGCCGAAGCCACCGAGTTGATTGAACTGGCGAAAGAAAAGAATCTCCGCATCGTCGCCTCCCCCGGCGAGGTCCTCCGGCCCCAGGTCCAGGCAGTCAAACGCGCGATCGCCGAAGGACAGATCGGCACCCCAATCTGGGCGGCCTGTGGAGCGGCGTTCGGCACCTATCACCTCGACGAAGAGGAGCGCCAGCAGGGCGGCGGGCTCGCCAACATCGATCCGTCCTGGTATTTCCGCAAGCCAGGTGGCGGACCGCTCTACGACATGACGGTCTACGCGCTGCACGGGCTCACCACCGTCCTCGGGCCGGCCCAGCAGGTCACCGCGATGTCCGGCGTGCGGATCAAGGAGCGTGAGTTCAACGGCCGCGCCATTCCCACCGATGCCGACGACAATACCGGCATCCTGATCGGGTTCGGCGATGGTCTTTTCGCGCTGGCCTATGGTACCGCCGCCGGCTCGTTGACGCGCGGCTTCCAGGGAACCTACTTCGGTACCACCGGGAAGATCGAGGGCTACACCATCAATGGCGAGCCAATTGACTATCCAGAGAAGGCGCTGGCTGACCAGGCACCCGGCGGTGACGGTCCCCA
>JAEZJB010000292.1 GCA_023415845.1 Chloroflexota bacterium
GACACCACACTCACCGGGGGCTGGTTCATCTGGTGCAGGCTGGGCATCAGCACGCAGGCCACCCCCAACACCTGGGATATGGCCGCAAAGATGAAGACGGTTGGGTTGAACCCGATCCCCTCGACCAGTTGCCCGGTGATCAGGATGCCCAGCGGCGATACCCCCATTGCAATCGCCGAGTAGGTACTGAAGACCCGCCCCCGAATCTCGGCCGGGCTCCGTTCGTGCCGCAGGGTCACCATCAACGGATTGATCGGTCCCATCAGCACGCCACAGAGGAAGAAGGCCGCCACCAGCAGCGCCAGGCCCGGCGACACCAGGAACACCCAGAACTCCAGTGGCACCAGCATGTACCCGATGATCCAGATCCACCACCGCGAAAGCCGCCCGACGAACACGCCATAGAGCGTGGCGCCGAGGAACGAGCCACCTCCCATCGCCGCCAGCACCACCCCGATCCCCGCCGGGGAGTCGAATGTGTCGCGGAAGTAGACCGGCAGGATGACGGCTGAGACACCGCCCGACGCCCCGTTCGAGATCGCCAGGATAATGACCATCGGCCAGAGCACCGAATCGTTCCGGATGAACCGCAATCCCGCCTTGACCTCTTCCCAGTAGGTCGCGCCAACTATGGCCAGTTGCGGACCAAACCAGCGGGCGGGGATCATCAGCATCACGATCAGCGCCGAAACCAGCGACGCGCCGCCATCGATCCAGAGCACGTGACGCGCCCCCATCACGGCAACCAGCAGGCCAGCGGCCGGTGTGCCAAGCAACAGCGCGAGGTTTTGCAGCGACTCGAAGGTGGCGTTGGTGCGATCGAGGGAGATTCCGGCGTGGGCCGAGAGTTCGGGCACCATCGAACGTCGTGCGGTCAGGGCCGGAATATCGAGCAGGGAGGTGAAGAACACCAGCACCAGCAACTGCCAGAACTGCAGGCCAACCGTCGCGTGGATGAACGGGATCGCCATCGTGGAAATGGCGCAGACGAGATCGGAGACGATGCTGACGCGCCGGTAACCCAGTCGGTCCACCAGCACACCGCCGAAGATGCCAACCAGAAATCCCGGCAGCATCACCATCGCACCCACGATCCCGGCCCGGGATGGACTACCAGTGGTGCTCAGCACAAACCACGGGATCGCCACGACACTCAGTTGACGTCCCAGCAACCCCACGATGACAGCGGTCATCAGGGAAAAGAGCGGTAGACGGGGACGCAACGCCTCAATCCCCATCATCGCCCACCCAGCACGGCGCCTGAGGCGCCGTCATTGCAAAAGTCCCGATCGGCCGCAAGGCCGCATGTCTCCATAGTCGCAGTATGAAATGTGCCACATGGTCAAAACAAGACCCGGTACGGGTATTACCAGGGCTCCTGACCCCGCTCACAGCAAAAATCCGCAAAACCCGCAACGGCTTTCGCTCGCTACAAGCATCGCCGACAATGCTGCGCAGTTCAGGGGCCGGTGCTGACACACGTTTGCAGCAGGCGGCACCCTCTCCTCCCGGGTTGAAAGGACATCTCCCCTTGGCCGCCGTCGCTCACCGCCGCCGTTTCCTGCCACCAGGCACCAGCTCCGATGCGGCAATCATCCTGGCCGCCCGTGGCGTGCGGGCATTTGGCGATGGGTTCGTTTCGGTCCTGCTCCCGCTCTACCTTACCTCGCTCGGCTTTTCGGTAATCCGCATCGGCGTGCTGACCACCGCCACTCTCCTCGGCTCGGCCGTCCTGACCCTGCTGGTCGGGAACTTCACCGGCCGTTGGAAACGGGCCGAACTCCTGATCCGGGCCAGCATCCTGATGATTGCCACCGGTATCGGCTTCGCGGCCCTCGATACCTTCTGGCCCATGCTCGTCGTCGCCTTCGTCGGCACCCTCAACCCGTCATCCGGCGACGTTTCGATCTTCCTCCCCACCGAGCAGTCGCTCCTCCCCCAGACCACCCCGGCCACCAGGCGCACCGCCCTCTTCGCCCGCTACTCGCTGATCGGGTCGCTGATCGGGGCCTTTGGGGCCCTTGCTGCCGGCTTGCCCGATCTGGTGGAGAACTGGTTCGGTCTCTCGTTCGACACTGCCCTCCGTGGCATGTTCCTGCTCTATGCCGCCCTCGGGGTCTGCACACTGCTGCTCTACCACCGGCTCTCGCCCCGCATCGAACCGCCGCCGTCCCACCAGGCATCGCGCCTCGGTCCCTCGAAGCGCACCGTGTATGGGCTGGCCGCCCTCTTCAGCCTCGATTCGTTTGCGAGCGGCCTGGCCCTCCAGTCGGTACTCGCCCTCTGGCTCTTCCTGAAATTCGACCTCTCGGTGGCCACCGCCGGCACCATCTTTTTCTGGACCGGCGTCTGTTCGGCGTTCTCCCAACTCTTCGCGCCGGTGCTGGCGGCCCGCATCGGGCTCATCAACACCATGGTTTTCACCCACCTGCCAGCCAATGTCTTCCTGATCGCCACTCCGTTCATGCCCACGTTGCCGCTGGCCATCACCTGCCTGCTGCTCCGCTCGCTCCTCTCCCAGATGGACGTGCCCGCCCGCACCTCGTACGTCATGGCCGTCGTCACCCCACCCGAGCGGCCCGCGGCAGCCAGCATCACCGCGGTGCCGAAGAGCCTCGCCACCGCCGTCAGCCCCCTGCTGGCCGGTTCCCTCCTGAGTACCACCGTCTTCGGCTGGCCCCTGATCCTGGCCGGGTCACTCAAGGTAGTCTACGACCTGACGCTTTTCAGCCTCTTTCGACACCGGCATCCGCCGGAAGAAGAGGTGGTCTTCCAGGATTCGGCACCGGCAACCGAGTCCGCCGTCCCAGGCGCGCCAGCAACAACTCGGCCTCCTGCCGATCGAGGTGAGGCAGGCTGAATCCTTCGCGCGAGCCCCCGGAGGCCACCGCCGTCCGGAAGGTCGCCAGCCGGGCGCGCCGCTGGAACGGGTCCACCGACAGCTCGCGATACTGAAGTCGCCGCACCTGGGTGAAGACGGTGATCCGTGAAACTCCCCGCCACCGCAGGAAGAAATTGCCACCACCTACCAGGTATCCGGCATCGCGATATCGGCGGTAGCCAAGCCAGCCAAACACCGGCGTCAGGATCAGCGCCAGCAACACGAACTGGAAGGGAATATCGGTAAACCGCCACGCCACGACCGCCGCGACGGCCACGAAGATCACCCAGCCGATGCACGCTGCCACGATGTAGCGGCGCATCGCCCGGCGCGGCAGCCGCTGCATCTCCACCGGCTCCAGGTCCTGCGCGAAATCGGGACAGGCCGCCTGGAGAAACTCCACCACCTCCGACCGTCGCACCAGCGGGCAAAGCACGCCGCTCGCCCCCTGGTCCGCCCCGAACCCGGCCGAGTCGAACTTCA
>JAEZJB010000430.1 GCA_023415845.1 Chloroflexota bacterium
CGAGCAAACGCGGCAGCAGGTGCTTCGCGCCTGGAACAATCTTCCGCGTTCTGCCACGAGGGCCCCAATCGGAGGGAGTGAACGACATGGTTGATCGCATTGACGTCTACTACGATTTTGCCTGCCCATGGGCCTGGGGAGCGCAAGTCTGGCTAGATCAGGTCCGCGACGCACTCGATGACGGACCAACCATCACCTGGAAGTACTTCCCGCTCGAGCAGGTCAATGCCAGGGATCCAGACTTCAAGGTCTGGGAAGGGCCGAACGACGGCACCTCGAGCACCCTTCGGTCGTTCCAGGCGCAACACGCCGCCGCCAAGCAGGGCGCCGATGCGGCCGTCGCCTTCCGCGCCGCCCTCTTCCGCAAGCGCCACGTCGATGGCCGCAACCTCGGCAAGCAGGATGTTCTTGAAGCCACCGCCGAAGAGGTCGGGCTCGATCTCGAGCAGTTCCGGCTCGACCTCCAGTCCGACGAAGTCTTCCAGGACATTCGCGACAACTACGAGGAGGGCCGCCGTCTCGGCGTCTTTGGTACCCCCACCATCATGTTCGACAACGGTCAAGGCGCCTACCTCCAGGTCGATTTCCGCAACCTGCCGGCCGATCCGGTCGAGTTCTGGAACGAGTTCAGGACCATCGTCCGCGATCGCCCTGAAGTTCGCGAGATCAAGCGGCCGCAGCCGCCCCGTCAGTAGCCCCGGAATCAGACGAATGGAAACGAGGGTGGCTCACTTCGGCCACCCTCATTCGTGTCTCCCGCTACACTTCCCGCCATGAACGACGCCTCCCACCCCGCTCCCCAGCAGATCATCGCCTTCCAACAGGGTCTGCTCGACTGGTGGCGGGAAAATCATCGCGACCTGCCCTGGCGCCAGACCCGCGATCCCTATCGCATTCTCGTCTCCGAGGTAATGCTCCAGCAGACCCAGGTCGATCGCGTGATCCCGTACTACGAACGCTGGCTGGAAGCATTCCCCACTGTCGAGGCCCTCGCTGCCGCCCCGACCGCCGAGGTGATTCGCCTCTGGGCTGGCCTGGGGTACAACCGACGCGCCGTGAATCTCCAGCGAACGGCCCAGGCAGTTGTCGACCGTGGCGGCGAGTTCCCGCACGATGTCGAGTCGCTCCGCACGCTCCCCGGAATCGGCCCCTATACATCCGGTGCCATCGCCTGCTTCGCCTTCGAGCAGGATGTCCCCTTCATCGACACCAACATGCGCCGGGTCCTCCACCGGGTCTTCCTCGGGCCGGAAATCCCCGAGCAACTCGCCACCGATCGTGAAATTACCGCCCTTGCCGCCGAGGTCATCCCTCCCGGCAATGGCTGGACCTGGAACCAGGCCCTGATCGAGTTCGGCGCCCTCCACTGCACGGCCCGCAAACCGCTCTGTGTGGTCTGCCCCCTGCAGCAGTCCTGCGCGGCCTGGCCGGATATCCAGTCACGCCTTGCGACCCAGCCTCGGGGTCGTGGCAAAGCGGCCGCCATCCCCTTCGAGCAAACGAATCGCTATTTCCGGGGCCGCATCGTCGATGCCCTGCGCGACCATCCCGGTGAGGGCATCGCCGTGCGTGACCTTGGGCCTATGGTCAAGCCCGAATTCACCGCCGACGATATGACCTGGTTGGTTGAACTGGTCCACGGGCTCGAACGCGACGGTCTCGCCCGCGTCGCCGAACCCGCCGCCGGGTACGATACAGCGGAAGCCCGCATCCGCCTGCCCTGATCCCGGAGCCCGCCGATGGTGTACCTTCCGCCCTTCAACACCCAGCCCGATCGCGACCTCATCCACGCCTGTATCCGCGCCAACCCACTCGGTCTCCTCATCACGATTGGAGCTGCCGGTCTCGCCGCAAACCAGATTCCGTTTGTTCTGCGTGCCGGTGCCGACGGGAGTGAGACCCTCATTGGGCATGTCGCGCGCAACAACCCCGTCTGGCACGCCGGCGAGTCCGTGGGCGAGTCATTGGTCGTCTTCCAGGCGAGCGATGCCTACATCTCCCCGAATTGGTATCCCTCCAAGGCTGAAACCCATCGCACCGTCCCAACCTGGAACTACGTGACGGTGCACGCCTACGGTGAACTCATCATCCACGACGATCCACAGTGGGTCCGTGGCGCAGTTGGCCGCCTCACAAAGCAGATGGAGTCGACGCAGCCGAAACCATGGAAGATGGCCGACGCTCCGCCCGATTTCATGGCCTCGATGATCGAGAACATCGTCGGCATCGAACTGCCGGTGACGCGGCTCGTCGGCAAATGGAAGCTCGGCCAGAATCGTAGCCTCTCCGACCGGGAAGGCGTTATTGCCGGTCTCCGCGCTGCTGGTGACCCCGGCTCGGCGCAGGTAGCCACTGATATGCAGCACGCCCTCGACCGATCGAAGGTCGACAACGATCGGTGACGGCTTCAGATCGGTGGCTGCGGATCGGATGGGGGCGTCACCGGCACCGAAAGTGGCTTGACATTCCGCAGAGTCGCTATCGCTACGCCCGCCGCGATGACCGCGAAAATCACGCCGGAGAGATAGGCGAAGCTGTAGGCTCGGCTCGTCGCATGAATCTGGTCGGCGTGTGGAGTCAGCGCGGTGAGGATGGCCACACTCAGCGTGCTGCCGATCGCCCGTCCAATCAGGAACAGCACGTGGTTGATACTTGAGGCGTCCGCCGTCTCATGGGGTTGAACGTCCTCAACCAGGATGCCGTACGAGACCGAGAAAGTCAGTGAACCGGCCACTCCGATCAGGAACATGGACCCACCCAGCTCCAGAGGTGAGGTCCGGTCGATGCTGAGCCAAAGCAGCGTGGCGCCATACATCAATGACCCGATCATCACCACGATGTAGAGCGCCAGGTGCCGCACGATATGCGGGCGTAGCTTCATCCCGGCATACGAGCCAATCGAGATCGGGAAGAGTGTGAGGCCGATGATGAACAGCGACTGGGTTTTCCCATCAATCGGCTGCTGCAGGAATCGGCTGTTGAGCGAAATCCCAACGTAGAGCGTGATCCCGAGCAGGAACGAGATCAGCACGGATCCGAGCACCTCCTGGATTTTGAGGAGCCTGAAATGGATCAGTGGTGCCTTGACGTGCCAGTCCACCACACCGCAGGCCACAAGGCAGATGGTACCCACCAGCAGCAGGAACACCACCCCCACACTGGTCCACCCCAGGTGCGGTCCCAACGATATGCCTGGCAGCAGGCTCACCAGCCCCACCGTCAGCAGCACCAGCCCCCGGATGTCGAGCCTCGGATGACGCGCTGGCCTGCCCGAGCGCGGGAGCCTGGTCAACAGCAACAACGTGAGGGCAGCGAAAGCAGCTTCGAACCAGAAGACGTCGCGGTACGAGAACCATTCGATCAGGCTCCCGCTGATCACGTAGACGAACCCTGCCGTCACGGTGCCGGCCGTATTGATCTGCGCCGCCACTCGCGGTGCCCGGCTTGGGGGCAATGCAGACCGTGCTTCGGCCACAGACATCGGTAACAGCGCCGCCGCCACACCCTGGGCAGCTCGTGCCGCGATCAGCAGGGGAAAGCTGGGTGCGAGCGCACACGCTGCTGACAGCATCACGAGAGCGACGAGAATGCCGACCATGAAGGGCCTGCGCCGGTCATCATTGCCCATCCGGATGAGGATCGGAGACGCCACCGCTCCCATCACCAGCGAGGCGGTCGCCACCCATTGGGCTGCATCAAGTTGGACGCCGAAGTCTTTCGCGACCGAAGGGACAACGAACACTCCGGCCGTGGAGTTGAAGGTGATGAGTGCCGGGCAGAGGAGGATGATCGGTACAAACCACCGGTCGATGGGAGCCTGGGCCGGTGCTGCCTGGTCGGTCATCCGTCTGCCTCGCATGTATCTGCAAGCGTCGGTTCGTGCGAAGTGAGTCCGCGATGGACCTGACCGGGCGAGAGGGGGCCTCGGCCCATTGACAGATGCGGATGCTGGAAGAGGGCACTGGCCTCGAACCCCTACCTTACCCGCAAAGTGCCACGCAGCAACCCGCGAGGGGCCTGCTGAATGAAGGAAATCCTGTCGACGCCCCGGATGGAGAAAGGCATCACCCATCGCCAATTTTCGCGTCGGTGTCGAATCATGCTACGCATTGAGACTGGTTAAGAAGTCGAAACCGCGCGCCATGCGCTCAGGGGCATGGTCGCGCGGTGTTTCTTCTACTCCGCATCCAGGGCTGAAAACTGCTTGGACCTGTCTGGAGTGGCCGCTTCACCCTCACCGGGACAGGATGGCTGTGTCCCGGTGAGGGTGGTGCCAAAGTCGAGGCTTAGTGGCCCTCGTGGCCGTCCGTGCCCGGCAGCGGGTCGGTGATCGGCTCCTGGCCCCGCGCTTCCAGCATCTGGTTCATCGTGTCGATCTCCGAGTCCTGCAGCACAACGACCCGGTCAGCCATCAGTTCCACCTGTGGCTGGTCAGACCGCTCGAGAATCGCTTCTGCCATGTCCACGCCCCCCTGGTGATGCCGGATCATCAGTTCCAGGAACAACACCTCTGCCTCATCGACCGGCAGGTCCC
>JAEZJB010000455.1 GCA_023415845.1 Chloroflexota bacterium
CTCCAGGCCAACCGGCACCGGCTGCACAGTGATTTCGCCCTGCTGGAACGCGATGAGCGCTGGAGCCTCTACTTCCATTACCGCAACGGTGACGTGAACTTCATGATCCAGTTCTCGGAAATCAAACCGGAAAGTCGTGGGTTTACCGATCCCGACCGCGCCGGCTACGCCTCGTATCTCTACGATTACTGCAGCCGGCCCTACGGTATTCAGTTCCCTGAAGAATGATCAGTCCCCGCCGGGGTGTGCCGGGCACCGTCGCCCACAGTGTCCAGGAAGGACGAAGGAATATGACCGCTCCCACCACCATGACAGGCCGTAAGCGCTTTCTTGCTACCGCCAATCTCCAGCCGACAGACGTTACTCCGGTCTGGTTCATGCGCCAGGCCGGTCGCTGCCTCCCTGAATATCGTGCCCTCCGTGAGAAACACCCCTTCCTTGAGGTCGCCCGAACCCCGGAGCTGGCCGTCGAAGCCACCCTCATGCCGGTCGACCGCCTCGGTGTCGATGGCGCGGTCCTCTTTGCCGACATCATGCTTCCCCTGGATGGCATGGGCGTCGATTTCGCCATCAAGCCTGGCGTCGGTCCGGTCATCGATCAGCCGATCCGCACCATGGCCGATGTCGAGCGCCTCCGCGTCGTCGATCCGGAAGAAGGCACACCCTACGTGCTCGAAGCCCTCCGCCTATTGCGGTCTGCGTTGGGCGAGCGTGCCGCCGCGCTCGGCTTCGCCGGTGCACCCTTCACCCTCGCCTGCTACCTCGTCGATGGCCGTCCGACCAAGGAATACCCGCTGACCAAGGCCATGATGTATGGCCAGCCAGACGTCTGGCGTGCGCTGATGCTGAAGCTCACCGAGGTCACCGCCCGCTATCTCGAAGGCCAGGTCGCCGCTGGAGCGGATGTCGTCCAGCTGTTCGATTCCTGGCTGGGGTTGGTCGATGCCGAGTGGTATGCGTCGTCGGTCGCGCCCTATACGGCCATGATCTTCGACCGCCTCCGCGGCAAGGTGCCGACCATCCACTTCAGCACCGGCACCAATCACCTGCTGGCCGAAATTGCCGGCACCAATCCCTCCATGGTCTCCATTGACTGGCGCGTTCCGCTCGATCAGGCATGGGACGTGATTGGACCACAGCGCGGGATTCAGGGGAATCTCGACCCATCGCGCCTGCTGGCGCCCTGGGCTGATGTCGCACCCGCTGCCACCGCGATCCTCGACCGCGCCGCTGGCCGTCCGGGCCATGTCTTTAATCTGGGGCACGGTTTGCTGCCCGCCACCGATCCCGATCAACTCGCTCGCCTTGTCGATCTCGTCCATGGGTATCGGCGCGAGCAATGATGCGACGAGGCAACGTACACGCCGGCTCGAAGTGTGCGTTGCCTCATCGATCACACCGCGTTCGGTCCCGTGGTCGTGTACCGTGGGCCGTGACGGTTGCCTGCGGCACCAGGCCGTTTTGTAGGTCTCCTCAACCGGGAGTCTCCGCATCATGCAGTCGGATGTCACTGCCAATCGCGTCCTCGTTGTCGATGACGAACCGACCATCCGGGAAATGGTCGGCATCAATCTTCGGCGCGAGGGAATCGAGGTTATCTCCGCTGCCAATGGCGAGGAGGCGCTGGCTGCCGTCGCCGAACAGCGGCCGGATGCCATGGTGCTCGACATCATGATGCCCGGCATCGATGGCTTCGAGGTCTGCCGCCGCGTTCGCGACCACTCCACCATCCCCATTCTCCTGCTCTCGGCCCGTGGCGAGGAAGTCGACCGCGTTGTTGGCCTCGAAATGGGAGCCGACGACTTCCTGACCAAACCGTTCGCCATGCGCGAACTCGTCGCCCGGGTCCGGGCCATGCTCCGGCGCGTTCGCATGACGGCGGCAGCACCTGCCCCGGCCCCATCGGCCGCGGCCGGGACCACCAGTCAGGTCGTCCGTGCCGGAGACCTTCGACTCGATATCCCGCGCCGCCAGGCATTCGTTGGTGACCGCGAGATCCTGCTCAAGCCGAAGGAATTTGATCTTCTTTTGTACTTTGCCCGCCACCCAGGTGTTGTGCTTTCCCGTGACGCCCTCATCCGTGAGGTGTGGGGGTATGCCTATCCGGTCGACACGCGGACAGTGGACGTGCATGTGCGTTGGTTGCGCCAGAAAATCGAGCTGGACCCGTCCGAACCGGTCCGCATCGAAACGGTTCGTGGAGTGGGCTATCGCTTCGTGAGTCACGATGACTGAGCTACCGCCGCCATCGGTCCCGGCCTCCGGCGCACGACGCACGCCGTCACGACTCGCCGCCCAGTGGACGCCCGATTTCGGGAATTCCCCCATCACGGCGTCGTCGATCCGGTGGCGTCTCGCCCTGCCCTTTATCGGGGTGTTCTTCATCGTCCTCCTGGTCTTCACCGTCATTGTCGGGTTCGAAACACGCAACCGCTACGTGGATCAGCTCTCGAGCGACCTGGCCGAGCAGGCCCGGGCAATGGCGGTCGGCGTCGGCGCTACCCTTACCCACGATGGTGATGTCGCGGATGTTCAGGCTGTGCTCGACCAGCTCAGCCCACTCAGCCCCACCCGCTACACCATCATCGGTGCCGATGGCACCGTGCTGGCTGATTCGGACAGTGATCCTGCGTCGATGGGGAACCATGCCCAGCGGCCCGAGATCGTCTCCGCGCGGAACGCCTCGATCGGCGAGGAAGTTCGCTACAGCACCACCACCAATCAGGAATACATGTATGTGGCGGTCACCATCCCTCAGGTCGAAGGTGCCATTGCGCGTGCCGCCCTGCCCATGGACTCCGTCGCCGCCACGCTGTGGAACGTGTGGGCCACGGCTGCCATTGCTGGTCTCGTCGCCTTCGTTCTCGCTTTCGGCATCGCCTGGTGGCTGGCGGGTCGGGTCGTCCGCCCTCTCGAAGAGTTGCGCCAGCATGCCCATGCCCTTGCCGCCGGTGACCTTACGGTCCGGATGGATCCTCCCGACATTCGGGAGATCGCCGAAGTCAGTTACGCCTTCAATCGGATGACGGAAGAACTGGAGCAGTCGCAGGCGGCGATCAGCGAGGCTCGGCTGCGTCTGGAAGCAGTGCTCTCCGAACTGGCCGATGGGGTCGTCATCACCGACGAGGCCGGGCAGGTCCTGAAGATGAATCCTGCCGCCGAAGTGATGCTCGGCACGTCGGAGACGTCGTCCTTGGGCAAACCTTTCGTGCAGGTCTGCCGCGACCATGAACTCGCGGCCATCCTCAAATCCGCCCTCAGCGGTGAAGACCAGTCAGAAGGCGCGGTAGAGCACGGCCTCAATCGCCGCACCCTGCTGACCACCGCTCAGGTAGTCCAGGACGGCCAGGACCGGCTGGGGCTTGTCGTGCTCAGGGATATCTCCGAGCTGCGCCGCCTCGAAACGGTT
>JAEZJB010000017.1 GCA_023415845.1 Chloroflexota bacterium
TCCACAGCCTACAGTCGCCTCGGCGTGAACAGCCGCAAGGAAGCCGCCAGGATCGCGTCCGGCCGCTAGCCCCCGATACCCTCCCTCAATCCTCCCGGAAGCCCACCCCATCGGTGGGGGATATCCTCCCCCGGAAACCTCCCGCCTCCCTGCTCGGACCGAGACCCCTCGCCCGCCAGAATCGTGGACAGGTCGATCGGGCCGCCGAAGAGCCCGATCCGATGATTCGGCAAGGAGCACACGGTGTCTCGATTTACGCTCTCCCCTCAACGCCTCGCTGGCATGAGCGCCCGCCATCCCTGGCGCACCCTCGCCGCGTGGGTCGCCCTGCTGGTCGTGGTCACCGCCCTGGCGTCCGCGTTCGGTGGCCCAATGACCGGCGAAGGCGTCCGGTTTACCAACAACCCCGATTCCCAGATTGGCTGGGACCTGATCGAAGAGCATATCGGCGAGGATACCAGTGCCAGCGAAACCATCGTGGTGCACTCCGACGCGCTGACCGTCGACGACCCCGCCTTCCAGTCCGTCGTCGAGTCGACAATTGCCGGGCTGGGTGACTGGCAGGGCGATATTGCCTCCGTCGTCAACTACTACGACGCCATCGCCGCTGGCGCTCCTGAAGCCTCCCAACTCGTTTCCGCGAACCAGCATTCGCTGATCATTCCCATCACCTTCAACGAAGCGCCAGACGAATACATCGAACGCGGTGAAGACTTCATCGCCGACGTTCAGGGCGCTGCGACCACCGACGTGCAGGTCTATGCAGTTGGCGATATCAGCGGCAACGCTACCTTCGGCAAGATCGCCGAAGAAGACCTCAGCAAGGAGGTCAGCATCGGCCTGCCGGTCGCCGGTATCGTCCTGCTCGTCGTCTTTGGCGCACTGCTTGCGCCAATCCTCCCCCTCGCCATCGGGATCGTCTCGATCGCCGTCACCAGTGGATTCGTCGTGCTCCTGGCCCACCTGATGGTCATGGACTCCACCACCTCCAGCCTGGTGTCGATGATTGGTCTCGCCGTCGGCATCGACTACGCCCTCTTCTTCTTCGCCCGCTATCGGGAAGAACGCCGCGATGGTGCCTTGCGGATCGATGCGATCGAGCGCTCTGGCGGCAGTGCTGGCAAGGCCGTGATGTTCTCCGGCGCCACCGTGATCCTCGCCCTTCTCGGCCTCCTGCTCCTCCCGATCAATTTCTTCCATGGCATGGGTGTCGGCTCGGCCCTGGTGGTGGTTGTCGCCGTCGCGGCGGCCATGACGCTTCTGCCTGCCCTCGTTCGCCTGCTGGGTGATTGGGCCAACTTCCCGCGCTTCGATGTCATTCGCAAGCTCAAGCGCCAGGACCAGACCGGCTACTCCGAATTCGAGACCCGCATTGGCAGCGGCCTCTGGGGACACCTCGCCTCGGCCGTCATGCGCCGTCCCGTCGCCTGGCTCGCGGGATCCCTCGCCATCCTCCTGCTCTGCGCCGCGCCTGTGCTGGCCATCAACATCGGCTCGCAGGAGAGTGCGTCGCTCCCGGACACCGATTTCACGCGCGGTTTCGCCATCCTCGCCACCGATTTCTCCGCTGGTATGGAGTCTCCGGTTCGGATCGTGGTGGACGGTGATGCCACTGATCCCAACGTCCAGGCCCGTGTCTCCGAGTTCGTCGCGGTGCTTGAGAACGACGAAGACTTTGGTCCGGTCTCAACCCACGTCGCTCCCGACAATCAACTGACGATCGTCGAGGCCATCACCCGCGCCGATCCTTATTCCTCAGCCGCCGAGTCGGTGGTCAACGACCTCCGTTCCGATACCATCCCGGCCACGTTCGGGGACATCGCCGACCAGGTCTACGTGACGGGCTCAACCGCCGATACCATCGATTTCGACAACGCCCTGATTTCCTATCTCCCGCTCGTCTTCGCTTTCGTGCTCGGCCTCAGCTTCATCCTCCTCATGATCGCGTTCCGGTCGCTGCTTGTGCCGTTCACGTCCATCCTGCTCAACCTGCTGTCGGTTGCCGCCGCCTACGGTGCAGTGGTTGCGGTCTTCCAGTTCGGGTTCCTCGCCGATCTCTTCGGGTTCACCCAGGTGGACACCATCACCAACTGGTTGCCAGTGATGCTCTTCTGCATCCTCTTCGGCCTGAGCATGGACTATCACGTCTTCCTGCTCAGCCGCGTTCGTGAGCATTACGACCACACCGGCAACAACGAGGAGTCGGTCCGGGTTGGTCTGCAGCAAACCGGTCGCCTGATCACCGGCGCCGCCCTGATCATGGTCGCCGTCTTCTCCACCTTCGCCGGTGGCCGGCTCGTCGAGATGCAGCAGATGGGCTTCGGTCTCGCCTTTGCCGTCCTGATCGACGCCACCCTTATCCGCACCGTGCTGGTGCCAGCCACGCTCAAGCTCTGCGGCAACGCCAACTGGTACCTTCCGCGCGGACTTCGCTGGCTGCCCGACTTCCGGGTCGAGGGCAATCTCAAGCCCATCTCGCTGCCGAAGCGACCTGCCGAGTGGACTCCGGTTGCTCCGCCCGCAGTTCCGGGCACCGGGCAGGTTGCCGGCGAGTAATCCGCGAACCAGTCAGGAAACACAGAACCCGCTGCCGTGGAACTTCCACGGCAGCGGGTTTCGCGTTCGTCTGGCCCGTTGGCTACAGCACCGACGGGCGCGGGGAGGATCGTTTCGGCCGGTAGGTGAGGAGCGAGAGTCCGGCAAGCACCACAATCACGGTGCTGCCCTCGTGGCCAACCACGCCCAACGGCAAGGGGATGCCGACGAACAGCGTGGAGATCGCCAAAACCGCGATCACGGTCAGGGCGAATGCGATCGACATCCGGATAATCCGGCGCATTCGACGGCCGAGCGAAATCGCGAATGGGAGTTGGCGCAGGTCGCCGGTGATCAACACCATGTCGGCGGTCTCGAGGGCAATGTCCGTGCCTCCCGATCCCATCGCTATGCCGAGATTGGCGACGGCGAGGGCGGGCGCATCGTTGATGCCATCACCCACCATTGCCACGCTTCCGCTCTGCGCCATCTCCTTGATCTTCTCCAGCTTGTCGGCTGGCTGCAGGTCCGTATACACCTCATCCAGGCCGAGTTGCTGGCCGATCGCCTGTCCCACCAGGGCGTTGTCCCCGGTCAGCATCACGATGTGCTTGATTCCCAGGTCGCGCAGGCCCGCGATCGCTTCCTCGGCGCCCGGCCGAATCTGGTCGGCCACGCCGGCTACGGCCCGGAACCCCTCCCGGTCGGCGGCGATGACGGCGGTGCTGCCTCGGTGCCGCACCTGGTTCGCGACCTCAAGCACATCTGGTCCGAGCCCGATTCCCAGCTCCCTGAACAGCGTTTCGTTGCCGACGAATATTTCCCGCCCGGCAATTGACGCCCGCACGCCGCGCCCTGGGTCCGAGTCGAAGTCGTCCGGCACCACGATCTCGATGCCCTCTTCCGTAGCGCCCTTCACGATCGCTCGGGCAATGGGGTGCTCGGAGAAGTGCTCGGCCGATGCCAGCAGGCTCAGTGCTTCTTCCCGCGAGTGATCGCTTAGGACCTCCACATCGGTGAGCGCCGGTCGCCCAATCGTCAGGGTGCCCGTCTTGTCGAAGGCGATCGTGTCGATTACGCCCACGGCATCGAGGTGGCTGCCACCCTTTACCAGTACCCCTCCGCGCGCCGCGCTCGCAATCGCCGAGAGGGTCGACGCTGGCGTCGAGATCACCAGGGCGCAGGGCGAGGCCACCACCAGCAGCGTGATTGCCCGGTAGAAGGCGTCACCGGGATCCTCGCCAAACAACATCGGAATAACGCCGACCAGCGTCGCCACCACGATGACACCGATCGCGTACGGGCCTTCGAATGCATCGGTGAACCGCTCGGCCCGCCCTTTTTCCTCCTGGGCCGCTGCCACCATCCGCGCAATCCGTGACAGGGTCGATTCCGAAGACAGCCGGATGACCGAAACGGTGATCGATCCGGACCCATTGATCGTGCCGGCGAAAACCTCGTCACCAGCCTGCTTGCGCACGGGCATTGATTCGCCCGTGATCGCCGCCTGGTTGACGTCGGTCGCGCCGCCCACCACCGTGCCGTCGGCAGGCAGCTTTTCACCGGGCCGCACCACCACCTTGTCGCCGATCACGAGTTCGCCGACCGGCACCAGCCGTTCGCCATTCCCGTCGATCACGCGAGCCGTGGGCGGGGTGAGATCCATCAGCTTCCGCACCGCCGACCGCGTCCGATCGAGCGCGTAGTGTTCGAGCGCGTTGGAAGTGGAGAAGAGCGCCAGCAGCATCGCGCCCTCGGCCCAGGCGCCGAGGATGGCGGCGCCAATTGCCGCTGCCACCATCAATAAGTCGATATTCACCGTGCCCTTGAACAGGTCAACGATGGCATCCCGCATCGCCAGCGTCCCGCCCGAGATGTAGGCAACGAGATAGATGCCGATCACGATCGAATCCGGAACGTCGGACCACAGTTCGAGGGCAAAGGCGAGGCCCAGCGCCACCCAGGTCAACCCGGCGGCAATCAGCAGCAGATGCTCCTTCCATCGGGAAGGTGCCCGCTCGGTCGTCTCCGGCGACGCCGCCGGCAGGGGAAGTGCGTTTTCCACGGATACCTCCGCACGCGCATGGTCGTGTCAGGATTCAGGGTCGGGTTCTAGATGAGAATTATTCTCAACAAAAGGAATTGTAGCAGTTGAGAGACGGTTTGGCGCTGCGTGTGAAGTGCCAGTTTGACGAGGTTCCCCCATTCGTCCGGGTGTCCCATCGCTCGGCTCCTCGCCCGATTCCAGTTTCCTCGTCCATTCACGTCCGACGGTCTATGTGCAATACTGTCCGTACAGTATAGTCAGGGCGGTAGCGGGGGATGAATCCGGACGCATGATCACGATCACGGTTGGCGAAGACCTGGTTTTCCGGGCAAAATTGGAAGAAGAGGCAGCGCCGCGAACCGTGGCCGCCTTCCGCACGCTCCTGCCATATACCCAGAAGCTGATTCAGGCACGCTGGAGCGGGGAATCGGGCTGGATTCCTCTTGGCGACTTCGACCTGGGTGTCGGCATCGAGAACTCGACGAGCTATCCGGCGGCAGGTGAGATCCTCTTTTATCCCGGCGGATATTCCGAGACCGAGATCCTCTTTCCCTATGGCCGAACCTGTTTCGCCAGCACCATGGGGCAATTGTCCGGCAATCACTTCCTGACCATCGTTGAGGGAAAGGAATTGCTGAAGGAGGTAGGACGGCGCATCGTCTGGGAAGGTGCGCAGGAAATCTCGTTCACGCTCGATTGAGTGTGTTCACGTGCCAGAAGTCCCCGTCGGATTCTGGGCAGTTCGTCATGTCGGGGGCCAATCTGCTCCCGCTACAATCGGTTGGGTCTCGCCGCGTCTGGATGTGTGCCGGCGAGTGCGTTGTTAAGGAAGGACGCTTTCATGTCGCTGTATCGCTCGGCTGACTCTCTTTTCCAGGCGCGGGTCAACCGTCGCACGCTGGCCGCCGGAGCCGGCGCCACCCTCGCCCTTGCTGGTCTTGGCAAGGCGGGCGCCCAGGACGACGAGCCATTCAAGGTCGCGTTCATCTATGTCGGCCCGGTTGGTGACGGTGGCTACACCTACGCCCACGATCAGGGCCGTCTCGCTCTTCAGGAAGCCATTCCCAACGTCGAAACCGCCTTCCTCGAGAGCGTGCAGGAAGTTCAGGCCGATGTCGAACGGGCCGTTCGTGGGTACGCCGAAGAGGGCTACGATGTCATCGTCGCCACGTCGTTCGGACATGGCCCCGGTCTGCTCGCCGTTGCCCCGCAATACCCCGATATCGAGTTCATCCACATCTCCGGGTACCAGACCGCCGACAACGTCAGCACCGCCTTCGGCAAGATCGAAGAGTCCCGCTACGTGACCGGCGTGGTGGCCGGTGCGATGTCCGAGTCGGGCAAGCTCGGCTACGTCGCTGCCTTCCCGATTCCCGAGGTGATTCGCGGTATCAACGCCTTCACACTCGGCGCCAAGTCGGTCAATCCCGATGCCACCGTGCAGGTTGTCTGGACCAACACCTGGTACGACCCGACCGTCGAGAGTGCTGCCGCCCAGTCGCTCGTCGATCTCGGTGTCGATGTCATTGCCCAGCACCAGGACACTCCTGGCCCGCAGCAGGTCGCCGAGGCCTCGGGCGTCTATGGTGTTGGCTACAACACCGATATGTCCCAGTTTGCTCCGGACGCCGTGCTCACCTCGGCCGTCTGGAACTGGGGTGCCTACTACATCTGGGCCATCGAACAGATCCAGGCCGGTACCTGGGAAGGCGGAAACCAGTATTGGGGCTCCTGGCAGGATGGCGTGGTGAATATCGCGCCCATTGCCGAGTTCGTGCCGGCCGAGGTTGCCGAGCAGGCCATGGCAGTCGCCGATGAATTCATGAACGGCACGCGTGGCGTGACCGAGATCTTCACCGGACCGATCCTCAATCAGGACGGCGAAGAAGGTGTCGCTGAAGGCGTCTCGCTCTCCGACGAGGAAATCCTCAACATGACCTGGTTCGTCCAGGGTGTTGAGGGGAGCGTCGAGGGCTAACGACCGTTCGCGGCCCGGAGGTCTCACCCGAGATCTTCGGGCCGTCGAGCCGTCTGGAGTGGCGTTGGGGCGGGTATGGAGAGCGAGAGGGCGCCGGTGACCGAGGAGACCCACCATGTCACGGCAGGGTCCGGTCCGGCGCGCCATGTTTCCGGTACCGATGAGGCGGTGGCGATGCTCGGCATCACCAAGCACTTCGGTACGGTGACGGCGAACGATGACATCACCTTTGTGGCGCGGAAGGGTGAGGTGCACGCCCTCATCGGCGAGAACGGTGCGGGCAAGTCGACGCTCATGAGCATCCTCGCCGGTCTCTACCGTCCCGATGCCGGCGAACTTCGGATCAGCGGGCAACCGGTTCAGTTCCGTTCCCCGGCCGACGCCATCGCCGCCGGCATCGGCATGGTCTACCAGCACTTCATGCTCGTCGACTCGTTTACCGTCGCCGAGAATATCGTGCTGGGCCTGCCATCCACTGGCATGAGCCTCCACCTTGATGAAGCATCCGCCAAACTTCGGGATTTCAGCCAGCGGTATGGGCTGGCCATCGATCCTGACGCTCGCATCTGGCAGCTTTCGGTGGGCGAGCAACAGCGCGTTGAGATCATTCGTCTCCTCATCCGTGGCGCCACAACCCTCGTCTTCGATGAACCGACGGCAGTGTTAACTCCGCAGGAAAGTCACGACCTCATCCGGACGCTGCGGGCGCTGGCCGCCGAGGGCTACTGCGTCATATTTATCTCGCACAAGCTCGACGAGGTCACGGCCGTTGCCGATCGGATCACCGTTATGCGCCACGGCCGCATCATGGATACCATTGATGCCGCCGGAGCCAGCCGCCGTGAATTGGCGCGCATGATGGTTGGACGTGAGTTGGCCGCCGCCTTGCTGGATGAGGAAGACGTGGCCGCCCAGCGCATGGGCGATGTCACCCTGAGCCTGAATGACGTCCACGCGCTGGGTGACAAGGGGCTTCCTGCCCTCGACGGCATTTCACTGGAGATCCGGTCCGGGGAAACGCTCGGCATCGCTGGCGTGGCCGGAAATGGCCAGCGCGAGCTCGCCGAGGTCATCACCGGGCTTCGTCATGTCACCGCTGGCACCGTGACCTTGCTGGGGCAGGACGTCACCAACGGATCGCCTCGCGCCATTGCCCGCGCAGGCATGGCCCACGTGCCCGAAGATCGTCTGGGCATGGGACTCGTTGGGTCGCTGGACCTGTCGAGCAACGCCATCCTTCGCAACTACCGCCGCAACCCGATTTCGCGCGGCGCCATGCTCGTCAAGGGAGCGATCGACCGTTTTACCGATGGCCTCATCACCAGCTACGATGTCCAGCCTGCCAACCGGAATGCACGTGCCCGCGACCTCTCGGGCGGAAATCAGCAAAAGCTCCTGATCGCTCGCGAATTGGCCGGTGAACCGGCTGCTATCGTCGCCGTCCACCCGACGCGCGGCGTGGATGTCGGGGCCTCCGAGGCCATTCACGATGTCCTCCGTGCCCAGCGACAGCGCGGTGCGGCAACCCTCTTGATCTCCGAGGACCTCGAAGAACTGATGCACCTCTGTGATCGCATTGCCGTGATTTACGAGGGACATGTGATGGGAGTGGTGCGGCCCCACCAGGTGGATGCGGCGACGATCGGGTTGATGATGGCTGGAACTCGCCTGGACGAGGTGGCGGCATGAGCGTGGCCACGGCGTCCTCCGGTCCTCCCATTGGCGGTTGGAAACTCGAGCGTGTCTCGAAGCCATCGCTGGCGGCTCAGGTGCTCGTCCCGATCCTCTCGACCCTGGCCGCCCTCCTGGTCGGTTCGGTCATCATCTGGCTGGCTGGCGAAAACCCGCTGACTGTCTACCGCACCATGTTCGACGGCGCGTTCGGCTCCTACTACAAGCGGTCGGAAACCCTCGTCAAGATGATCCCGTTGCTGCTGACCGCCCTCGGGGTGGCAGTGGCGTTTCGCATGCAACTCTGGAACATCGGGGCCGAAGGACAATTCTACTTTGGAGCGATCTTTGCCACCTGGGTAGCCCTCTTCGCACTTCCCGAGGCTGGACCCTGGCTGGTGATTCCGGCCATGGTCGTCGCTGGTGTGATCGGCGGTGGGTTGTGGGGTGCG
>JAEZJB010000120.1 GCA_023415845.1 Chloroflexota bacterium
GCATTGGACTGAGTGCCGCCGTCCTGTCTGCAGTTGCTGGTGTGGCTGCCCTGAGTGACTTCGACGGGCATACGACTTTGACGGCAGTGTCTGCATTCGTGGTGGCCGCTCTGACAGGCATCGCTACCTTCCTCAACCCGTCGCAAAGAGCCGCCGATCACTATCAAGCTGGCACCAGCTTCAACGCTCTGAAAGACATTGCACGGCAAATTGCGGAGCTTGAAGATGCCCGCGAATCACCTTCAAAGCTGAGATCTAGAGTCAGGTCGATCGCCGATCGTAAGGCGGAGCTAAACAGTCAGGCTCCTCCCGTCCGCAGTGCCGCCTACTCTCAAGCGCGATGGGGAATAGAGAATGGCGAGGCGCAGTACCGTGTTGATGAGGATCTCTGAATGGCAGTTCGATCTGTTTCACACGCATTCGGCGAATACCTACAACGACTCACTCCCTCGGACGCTCAACGATCTGCCGGAGCAGCGCATCGCCGAAGCGTTTACGACGCTTTAAAAGCATCTCTCCCTCTCATCTCGATGTTTGAGTCAGGATCATTTTCACATGGCACCGGCGTGCGAAGTCACAGCGATATCGATGTATTCGCCTGGCTCGCGTATCAGACACAGCCGACCAGCTCGTTTGCAGCGCTCAGCACTCTCAAAGATGTCTTGAAGGCGCGATTTCCACTCACTCCCGTTTGGATAGATCCGCCGGCAGTGGTGGTCTCGTTCGGCGGTGGCTTTGAGCGATGGGAGGTGATTCCCGCTTACATCACTCCATTGGGAAGCACTGACTACCCTGTGTTTCAGATTCCCTCTCATGGATGGAGTGGCGATTGGATCCTCTCGGCCCCCAAGACACATCTAGCCTACGTTAATGCGTGCAACGAGCGTCCGAGTCACGGTAGCGCCAAGGCCCTTGCGAGGCTTGTCAAAGCATGGAAATACGCAAATGACGTACCGATGTCCTCGTTCTATTTAGAAATTCGATGTGCGACCTACGTTGCCGACCTTAGCAGTTTCATTCCGGTTTTCGATCTTTGCCACATTTTGGAACGCATCCACGCTGACTGTGTTGCACCGATCATGGACCCGTCAGGTTTGACGGGCAGCATCAAGCCTTGTGGTAATACCGAAGACCTCATAAAGGCTCGATCCGAGATCTCTCTCGCCGCAATTCGGTCGCGGATAGCCCTCGACTCCCACATTGCCAAGAACCCAGGCTTTGCATTTGCTGCCCTCTCTCTGCTCTTCAACAATGACTTCCCGTCACAGTATGTGTAATCCAATCGCTCTCAGAGGCAAAAACAGTCAAGTCCCAAGTTCAAGGTTAGCGAACTTTATAGGCAATAGTAATCCCTATTGAGAAGAGTACTGGGAATCGCTATGAACCCCGCAGGACCATAGGGAACTCCCGCGGAGTAGGTATCGTGGAGAGACCATATGGACCCCTATCGGCTTCAAGGTGACGGTTATGTTGTGTTGTGGGTCGGATTACGGAGAGGTCACTCAGAGATGTCAGCGGGGAAGACGGTCAATGCTGCGATTTTTGATGAAGAAGGGGACGTTTGAGCCTGAAATGACGGGCCCGGCCCGAAGAATCGAACGGACGAAACGAAATGAGTGTTTCGTCGAGGATTCGGCTGGGAAAATCACTCGGGTTTGCGTTCGGGTTGCCAGGGCCAGCGCTGCTCGATTTCGACGACGATCGACCAGCCGAGGACGATGCGGATCAGGACGAGGAGGCCGAGGGTGAGGACGCTCTGGAGCGTTTGTTCGAGGGCAACCGTGCGGATGACATCGGCGGCGACGAGGACTTCCAGACCGAGGAGAAGGCCCGAGCCGAGTTGCGCGCGGTAGGTGTGGTAGCCCTCGGTCTTGTTGCCCTGCCGACGGCGCGTTGCCAGATATCGCCAGGTGGCGGTGACGATGGAGGCAACGATGAGGACGATGGCCAGCACTTCAATGGAGATGGCGACGTATTCGACCCAATCGAGGACGTGATCGGTGAAGCCCTGCGTGGCCTCCTGCTGGGCAAGCGGAAACGCGAGCGTGGACTGAACGAGCACTCCCCTAACCTCCGGACCAGATGCGTGGTTGCGCCAAACTACAGGGCGGACGACAGCCGCTTGCTTCACGAATGGATGCACCGTGCAAATTCGCGGCAGGTCCGCCCGTACGCGGTGTCACCGCGACCTTCTGAATGGTGCAATCACCAGATGATGCACGGCGGAATACTTCTGCGCGGATGATGGCACAAATGACTCACCGCTGAAAGCACTCGCTCTGGAACCGGAACGAGTTTGACTCATGGCGGAAACATCGGGAGTGGCGAGAACTGCTCCCGAGGTCTGGAGTTGGTGGAGGGGTTGACGGGGAAGGCCACACGCCAGCCAATTGACTGAAGGCGACCCCGCCGACCGAGGCTAGCTGGACTTCCTGTCCTGACTCGCGGCGGCGAGATCCGGGCGAAAACGGGAGTTTGCCAGCGAGAAGATGGGCTCATCCCAAGGTAACGAGAGATTATGTCCTCTCACGCCATATGTCGGCGAAGTCGGTGACTGGAGAGGGGCCAGAGGAGTGACGGCGAGGATGGAACGTCGGAAGCTATCTCTCCACTCGGGACTTCATCTGCTGCGTTTGGGGGGTGTTCAGATGGTTGTGGGGCGTACTAGAAAGAGCCGAGGGAGGCAACTGCACGCGGCCGAGTCCCGGAGCAGGGAAAGCGCGTGACCGGTTATCGCGGCGGCCAGGTTTTCGGTTTACGAGACGGTGCAGTGGCTGGGAGATGGGACGGCAACAAACTCGACCGGAGCGCGAGACGTTGTGGGGCAATGGTGGCAGCCAGGATCAGGCCAGGAGTCGGATGGGGACCGGAATGATTGACTTCGGCACGGGGCGAAATCGCCTGGCACACGATTTACCCGGCAGCGAGGCGGTTCTTTCCAGTAGGATGGGAATACCCGAAGATACAGCGGGCAAGGATCGGGCGCGAGGCAGTAATTCGTCGCGCGCCGTGATCAGGCCAGACGACCAGATTAGTGTCCAGAGGTACCGCCGTCGTGGAACAGGACCCATTGTCAGCGCTGGGGCATATCAACCGTGGCATTGACGCGAAGGCGGATGGTGATGACGAACGTGCCCGGCGGCATTTTGCCCAGGCGCTGAGGCTGGAGCCCGACAACGAGGTTGCCTGGTTGTGGATGTCGGAAGCATCGACGGTACCGGGCGAGCAACTGTATTGCCTGAAACGGGCCGTCGACATCAATCCGGACAGCCGGGGGAAGGCGCACCGCGACTCGTTGCGGCAGGCAGGAGTCGCGCAGATCATCCCGCCGGCGATCCGCGACCTGGAGAATCCGCCCCTGCCGCCGAGTTACCGACCGGGGGCGCCGGCGCTGGTGTTGCCGACGCCGCTCCGGAGTCCGACGCGCCGCCGCCTGCGATCGGCGATGAAACCAGCGGATCCCGACCCAGAGCCGAGCGCGACGCCCGAGCAAAAGCCAGTCGTGCGGGAAGACTGGCACTGGACCTGGCTGGCTGGGCTGACAGCGATCCTGATCCTGGCGGCGGCGGGGACGATCTTCTACCTGTCGCGCGAGCCGTTCGCCGGCGAGACGTGGGAAATCGCCCTGGTGGCGCCAATGTCGGGCCGGGAAGCGTGGATCGGCGACGAACTCGAGCGAGGAGCGAGAGCGGCAGTCGACACCTGGAATGGTTCGAACGAAGCGTTCCGCCTGCGTCTGGTTGTGTTCGACGACGCAAACAATGCGGACAAGGCGATCGAGATTGCCGAGCAACTGGTTGACGACCCGGACGTCGTCGCCGTGATCGGGCATGGGTCGAGTACGACCTCGCTGGCGGTGGCGCCGATTTACCAGGAGGCAGGTCTGCCGGTCATCAGCTCGACGGCGACAAACAACGACCTATCGGATTACGAGGGGTATTTCAGGACGATCGCTTCGGACGACTCGGAAGCGGAGATGCTGGCGATCTACCTGCAGCAGGTGCTGGAGACGGACCGGGTCACGATCGTGGCAGGAGACACCACTTACGAGACGAACCTGGCCCGACAGTTTGCCGAGGTGATGGTCGCGAACGGTGGGCAACTGGCGGGACAGTACACGATCGTCTCGGAGAACCCAACGGCCTCGGTCGAAGACATCGTTGCGCGGCTGGCGAATGAGGAAGAGCCGGGCACGATCTTCCTGGCGACAACGGAGTCGCACGGCTACGAATTCCTGCTGAACCTGCGGCGAGCGGGTTTGACGATGCCGGTGCTCGGTTCGGAAACGATGGGTTCATCAGAGTTCGCGGAGCGATTCGAGGATCAACCCGAGGAAGCAGCGACGCCCGGATTCTTCACGGCCGGAATGTATGCCGCGTCGCCACTGATCTACGACTCGGTGGGTGCGGATGCGTTGCGGTTCGAAGCCTGGTACGAGAACGAGTACGGGATTGCACCAAGCTGGCGCCCGGCCCGGACCTGGGACGCCGTTTCCGCGATTGCGATGGCGATCGAACGGGCGGCGTTGACATCAGGCAACGGCGAACTTGCCCGCGAAGCAATATTGAGCCAACTAGGGCAGATGACCAGTCCGGAGCAAGGCGCGCCGGGCATCACGGGCGACTTTTACTTCACAGAGTCGGGGGACTCGCCACAGTCACTTTCGGTTGGCGTGTTCACCGATGGCATCTTTACCAGCGCACCGACGCAGTACCGACTGGTAACGAATACGGACCTCTACGACATGGAGGCCGAAATCGCGGCGGGTCGGGCCATCGAGATGGACGGGTACTACCTGCGGCAATATCGGGTGGTGTACGTCGGTGTCGAGATGATCGAATTGCGGGACCTGAAAACCACCGACCAGACCTTTTTCACCGACTTCTTCCTGTATTTCCGATGGGAAGGAGACGACGCGCCGCTCAATGTCCTGTTCACCAACTCGACATCGGCTTCGGTGAACATCAATAACCCGATCAGCAAGGAAGTGACCGACGCCGGGCAGAACTACCGGCTGTACCGGGTGCAGGGAACGTTCAGTGAACCGCTGGATTTCCACGACTATCCGTGGGACCGGCACTCGTTGACGATCAGGATGGTCAACCCGATTCTGGACCAGACTGAGCTGGTGTATGTGCCAGACCCATCAGTGATGGCGATGTCGCCAGCGGAGCGGCAACGAAGTTCGATGGACCAGGACCGGTCGTTCAACCGGCTGCCGAGCTGGAACACCGAGGGCGTGTTCTACACGCAGGTATCGATCACCTCGTCGGCCAACGACTACGACACGTACGGGCTGGTGCAGTACTCGGAGTTCCAGGTGATCGTCGACATCGGACGGGATGTGCGGAGCTTCCTGGTGAAGAACCTGTTGCCGCTGGCGTTGCTGGCGCTGGTGACGTACATCGCGATCTGGTTCCCGCCGGAGCAGGCTGGAGCGCGAGTCAGCTTCGCGATTACTGCATTGCTCTCCTCGTCAGTGATGCTGATCAACGTCTCGAACCAGTTGCCCGAGATCGGCTATACGGTGGCGATCGAGTGGGGATTCTACGCCTACCTGTGGATGTCGGCGGTGCTGATCCTGCTGACGATCGCGGTGGACCGGAGCTACAAGGCCAAGCGATACGCACGGGTGCGGAAGCTGGACACGTTTATCAGGACCGCCTATCCGCTGGCGATCCTGCTGGTAGTGGTTGCGTACTGGTGGCAGTTCTACCGGGTCGCGTAACGAGCGGGCAGGACGATCCGCTGCCAGCGGGTGACTGACAGCGGACGGATCGCGTAGGTCAGGTGGGGAAACCGTTGAGGTAGCGCTCGGTGAAGATCTTCGCGATGGTGTAGAGCGACTGCATGGGGTTGGCACCGACCGAGGTCGGGAAGAGGCTGCTGTCCATGACGTAGACGTTGGGCACTTCGTCGCCGGTGGTGGTCCAGAGACGGTGATTCAGCGATACCACGCCTTCGCCGAAGGGTCCCATCTTGTTGGTGGCCTGCAGGTGGGCGGAGGTGAGGATCGTGCGGTTGGGAATGAACTCGAGGTTCTGCTCAACGAGATCTGCCTGGGAAATATCGGTGAGGTAGGTCCCAACCATCGGATCGAAATCCGGAAGGCCAAGCACGTTTTCGTTACTGGGGATTATGACCTGCTTTGCGCCAGCGAGGAACATCATGCGGATCCCGATGCCGACGCCGATCCGGAAGCGGTCCTTGTCTGAATCGCTCAGGGCATAGTGGAGGACCGTATTGCCGTCGTCGTCGAGGGTGATGCGATTGTCCGGCGAAACGCTGTCGACGAGCATGAGGCCGAAGCCCGCATAGTCGTTGAACTTGACCAGTTCGTCATAGACCTGCTTGCCGCTGCCAGGAATCAGGACGGCACCGTAGGCGGGCAGGCCGTCCATGGTTTCGAAGATAAAACCGGGGGTGACGCCGAAGGCATCGCAGAAGGTCGCGCTGCCCAACCCCTCAAGCAGGTTGATTGTGTGCTCGAACAGGCCGAGAAGCGGGAAAGACGGGTGGAGGATGAGCCCGTGACCGATCAGCGGATTGGCGACGGCAGGGTTGGACGCGGCGGTGTTGAGCAGGATGCGGGTGGTGCCGATGGTGCCAGCGGCAAGGACGATGTCGCTGGCCTCGATGGTGACGGGCACATCGGGTGGGATGCCAAGGTTGGACGGATCGACGACGGTGTTGCCGAACTCGGTCCATGGGGCGGTGGTGTGCAGGCGCAGGCCGACGGCGCGGGTGCCGGCATCGTCGAAGAGGATTTCGTCGACGATGGTATCGGGAATGACGGCAAGCGGGTTTTCCGAATCGGCGATGGCTGGATAGATCAGTTGGCGAGCGGCATCGAGCTTGTCATCGACAGGCGATGGTGAGTCACCGACCGGGAAGCGATTGAGGTGATAGAGGGATGGATCGACACCGTAGGCAGCAGCGCCGTCCC
>JAEZJB010000390.1 GCA_023415845.1 Chloroflexota bacterium
GAGAAACCCGGTGGTTCCTTCCTCATCGTGTCCCCGCTCGGAGAAAACCCCTTCTTCTCGAACCGCTCGAAACCGAACGGACTCTTCCTCTCCGCTACCCAGAACGACGTCCACCCGCTCGATGTCACGTCCAGAGTCATCGACATCAAACATTTGGGATTTGACCGACCAAGCTGACGGATCACCGAATCGAGCCAGCATGTACGCATACTGCTCTTCGGCACTGTCCACTCGAACGATCGTCGCTCCGTCAGGCATGGTTCTGTGCCTCCTGCCAGGCTCGATTCTCATCCGACAGCGAATCCAGCAGGTTCAACTGGTGAATGAACGCGTCGGCCGTCGGGATATCCTTACGACTGCCCATCGGCACGGTGAGTCGAACGTGTCCCTTCTCCGGAGAGTAATCCAGTTGCAGCCACTCGGTCGCAATGCCAAGCGACTGCGCCAGGTTGGGCCGCTGCAAGGCCGGTAACGAACTGAACATTGCCCCATCCTCGGGGCGGTACTCGGTCACATCCTTGCGCGGATACCGCACGAATAGCCACTTCTCACCACCAGCGCTGTCGATGACCTCGGTCTCGAATACTCTCACCAGAGACCCCTCAGCATTGGCGACCCGAGCAAACGCAAGTTTGCCGTTGTACCGCCCGGTTACAACGGCTTCCTCGGGGTCGCTCGTGCCGTTGAGCACCTCGGCCAACGGGCTTAGGGCAGCAGCCAGATCGGCCTTGGCCCGGCGAGTGAAATACACCGCAAGGTACGCAGTACCCGCCAGGGCGATGAAGATCACCCCGCACATGACGAGCGTGACAGTGAGATAGGGATTCACGACCAGCGATCCTGACGCCTGCCAGCGTTGAAAAGCTGGCACCGGCTCGTGGCGATTCCGTACGGGACGATCCACGTACACGTTTACCGGCACGTTAGGTACAATCCCGACGCGCCGAGTGAAAGCATAACCGGGCCCGGGCGATCCATGTTGTTGCCGGCAAAAGGTGGTCGTGCGCCGAAACCTGCTGATTGTGTGGCGCCACCCGCCCTAGTTTTCCCGGATGAACCCCATGCGCTGGAGCTGGCATTTTGGTCTTGGCAAGGATCTTGGTTACGCCTTTTGGGCGCTAACGTTCTTTGAAGCAGTTCTGGGCGCGTATTCACCAGTCTGGCCAATCTGGATCGAACGCCTTGGCGCTCCGATCAGCATGGTCGGCGTGGTATTGGCCTCCGCCGGGGTGTTTCGCCCGATTGTCCTGGGCATCGGCGGCCCGATTGCCGACCGGTTCAATACACGAAATGTGCTGATCGTATCCCGGCTGATCGGCCTTTCGGGAATCTTGCTGGCCGCTTTTGCCGGTTCCTGGCAACTCCTGTTCATCACTGTGTTCTGTAATGCCATCGGCGAGCTCATTTTCCCAACAATCCATGCCTACGTCGCTGATCACGCCGGGGAAGATCCTGTTCACGCCTTCAATATGACCATCACCATCGGTCCGGCCTGTGGATTGATCATCACGCCATTCGTGTCAGGACTCGTCATTGCCCAGTTTGGGATTCGTGGAGCCTTCTTCCTGTCCGCGTTCCTCACGCTCATTGCAATCGGGTTCCTCTCCCGTATGGATTTCAGCGCCAGGCGAACCGCTCACACCGATCGGGTGACGTACCGGTCCACGATGCAGCACAGCGCGGTGCGCTCCGCAATCATCCTCCACGCACTCACCATCCTCTCCCTCGGCATCGGCGTTGCCCTGATTCCCAACTTCCTCGAAGAGGTGCGCGGAGTTTCTCCGTCAATCATCGCCATCCTCAGCGCTGGCGCCGCTCTTGGCACCGTTTCGTTTGGCGTGTTCAGTTCCCGTCACCCTCGGCTCCGCAACTCACCGATCATCGCCGCTGCGATAGCCACATCCCTCGTCGTGGTTGGGCTGCTCATCTTCGCAACCCAAAGTGCGCTACCTCTGATATCGCTCGCGTATTTCCTTCGCGGGGGTGTCTTCTCGGCCTGGGCACTGTTCCTCGCCGCCCTCGGCAAGGTCGCTCCCGCCCATCTTCGATCCCGCGGCTTTTCGATCATGGAAATTCTCGGCGGCACCGCCATGTCGACCGGCCCCCTGATTGCCGCTCAGCTTTGGCGCATCGACCCCACTACCCCACTCGTCGTAGCAGCGACACTCTCTTCGATCATGGTTGTCGTGATGGTCGTTATGGTCAGGCGCATGCAGCGAGCATCGAGAATGGTCGCCCCCCTGACCGACCCGGTCCCAGAAGACATGTGACGTGCTACCATCCATCGTGGCCGGGACGGGCAAACCGCCGGTCCATTTCCTCTTCCCGATCGGCACCCCATTTACGGAGTTCACACGACATGGCGGTCGAGCCCCTGATCTTCGAGTTGAGCAAACCCGGACGCCGCGGTGTGCGTTTTCCGGCTGCGGATGTCCCCGAGACGTCCCTTCCACCTGAACTTGCCCGTGAAAGCCTCAATTGGCCCGAGGTGAGCGAAATCGATGTCATTCGCCACTTCACGCGCATGAGCCAGAAGAACCACGCGATCGACATCAATTTCTATCCACTCGGGTCGTGCACGATGAAGTACAACCCGAAGATCAACGAAGCTGTCGCTCGCTATCCGGGCTTTGCTCGCTTGCATCCTTACCAGCCAGAGAGCACCGTTCAGGGCGCCCTGGAGTTGATGCATGAACTTCAGGACATGCTCGCCGAGATCTCCGGCTTCCATTCGGTAACGCTGCAACCGGCTGCCGGTGCGCATGGCGAACTGACGGGCTGCCTCGTCATCAAGGCCTATCACGAATCCCGTGGCGACACGGCCCGCACCGTAATGCTCATTCCTGACTCCGCTCACGGCACCAACCCCGCCACAGCAGTGATGGCGGGCTTCAAGGTCGTGACGGTGCCGTCCGACGACCGTGGAAACGCCGACATCGACAAGTTGCGTGAACTTGTCGGCCCGGATACGGCCGGGCTCATGATTACCAACCCGAATACCCTCGGGCTCTGGGATGAGCACATCCACGAAATCGTTGACATCGTTCATGAAGCTGGTGGCCTCGTCTACAACGATGGCGCCAATTTCAATGCCATTCTCGGCATCGCGCGACCGGGCGACCTCGACATCGACGTGATGCACTACAACCTGCACAAGACCTTCTCCACGCCTCACGGCGGCGGCGGTCCGGGTTCGGGCCCAGTGGGCGTCACCGAAGAACTGGCCGAGTTCCTCCCCGGTCCCCGCGTGCGCAAGGTGGAGGACGGCGAAGAGATCCGGTACGAGTGGTTCCAGCCCGCCAGGAGCATTGGTCAGCTGCACTCCTTCCACGGCAATTTCGGCATGCACGTCCGGGCCTACACCTACATTCGGATGCACGGGGCTGAAGGGCTTCGCCGCATCTCCGAAGATGCGGTGCTGGCGGCCAATTACCTGCGCGTGAAGCTGCAGGATCGGTACGAACTCTGGTACGACCGCACCTGCATGCACGAGTTCGTTCTCTCCAGCAATCGCCAGAAGAAGAACGGCGTCAAAACGCTCGACATCGCCAAGCGCCTGCTCGACTTCGGGATCCATCCCCCGACCACCTACTTTCCATTGATCGTTCCGGAAGCCCTGATGATCGAGCCGACGGAAACCGAGTCAATCGAAACACTCGATGCCTTCGTCGACGCCATGTTGCAGATCGCCGACGAAGTGGACGAAATGCCCGAGAAGGTCATGGGTGCTCCTTACACCACCGAGTACAAGCGACTCGATGAGGTAGGGGCCAATCGGTCGCTGAACATCAAGTGGATTCCAGTGGTCGACGAAGCACTTGTCGCTGCGGACTGAAGTCTGGCTTTTTGAGCCCTGAG
>JAEZJB010000189.1 GCA_023415845.1 Chloroflexota bacterium
TTAGCGCGGTTCGATCACCAGGCGGATTGCTGTCCGATCTTCGTTCTCGATCGTGACATCAATGAATGCTGGCACGCAGACCGCATCGATCCCCGTTTCGCGCAGGTATTCCCGGGCAATTGCCACAGCCTTGACTGCCTGGTTGGTTGCTCCGGCTCCGATCGCCTGCACCTCTGCACGTCCCGCTTCGCGAACCACGCCGGCAATCGCACCGGCCACTGCGCTCGGTCGCGACCGTGCCGAAACCTTGAGCACTTCGCCATCGTCGCCCACCGTGACGCCATCAACGGCATACGCGGCCGCAATGGTGGTGGTCGTCACCTGCACCATATCCCCATGGGTTTCGACGGTGGTTTCAGCCGACTGATAGGTGAACACCTCGGCCTCTGCCGCGAGGTGCCCATTACTGTGAACCGGGCTCTCCCACTGGGGAGTGTCGAGCTCTTGCTCGGCGTCGGACTCGGCTACGACTGGCTCGACCACCGTCTCCTCCGCCACCTGCTCATGCTCATCTGCATCGGGCGGAAAGCGATTTCCTTCCGGGCTGATCTTGATGTCCCGGAGGTCGAGCTTGCTGAAAAACCGGTTCATGCGTGAGGTCTCCCCTGAAATGTCCCCACGTACCCGAGGTGCGGGTGCGAGATTGGTGGTGCCAGCATTCCAACCGGTTGGCGGGACGCAATGCACCACGACAACGCAGGGTTTCGATCGACTGGCAGGGCGTGTTCGGCACGGAATCCCGATTTCGCCTGGCTTCGCTCGCCCTGGGCTTTCCCCACCTGCATTGCACGCAGCACCCATCAACGAGACATTTCGCGAAATCGGGCAGGTTGACGGAGCGTCAAGCTGCAGCCGATGCCTAAGTCTAGTATGAAAATGGCTATCGGCGCGAGAATCGCTTCCCAAAACGCAATCAGGCGGGAGCGCTGGTTCATCCGATGAACCGGCGCTCCCGCCTGATGCCATGCCAGGATCAACGTACTATTCTCGCCTAGCGAGCGTAATTGACTGCCCGCGTCTCGCGAATCACCGTTACCTTGATCTGCCCGGGATATTCGAGCGTTTCTTCGATCTTCTTCACCACATCCTGGGCCAGTCTGGTCGCACCCAGATCGTCCACCGAATTCGGCTGCACGAGGATCCGAACCTCGCGACCAGCCTGGATGGCGAACGACTTGTCCACGCCCTCGAAGGAATTGGCTACCCCCTCCAGCGCTTCCAGTCGCTTAATGTATGTCTCCACCATCTCACGCCGCGCTCCCGGCCGGGCGCCACTGATGGCATCGGCCGTCTGCACGATGAACGCTTCGATGGTCTGCGGCTCTTCTTCGTTATGGTGAGCCGCTATGGCGTGGACGATCTTCGACGACCGCCCCAACCGCTTGGCGATGTCCGCACCAATCAGCGCGTGCGGCCCCTCGACCTCATGGTCAACCGCCTTGCCGATGTCGTGCAACAAGCCAGCTGTCTTCGCCACGCTCACATCTGCACCAAGCTCGGCGGCGAGACTGGCGCAGAGAATCGAAACCTCCAGTGAGTGTCCCAGCACGTTCTGTCCGTAGCTGGTGCGGAATTTGAGCCGGCCCAGCAGCTTGATCAGGTCAGGGTGAAGGCCAGGCACATTCGCCTCGTAGGCGATCCGCTCACCTTCTTCTCGCATCACCTCTTCCAGTTCGAGTTGGGTCTTGTTGACCACTTCCTCGATCCGGGCGGGATGAATGCGTCCATCCTGCAAGAGCTTGCCAAGTGCCCGCCGGGCCACTTCCCGTCGAACTGGATCATACGCCGAAACCGTGACGGCCTCGGGAGTGTCATCCACGATCAGGTCCACACCAGTCGCCAGCTCGAGCGCCCGAATGTTGCGCCCTTCCCGGCCAATGATGCGCCCCTTCATTTCGTCGTTCGGAAGTGGCACCACGGTTACCGAAGACTCGGCGACGTAGTCCGTTGCAATCCGCTGGATGGTGGTTGCCAGGATCTTGCGCGACCGCCGGTCCGCATCTTCCTTGGCTTCACGTTCGATTTCATGAACTCGCCGAGCCGCCATGTTCCGCGCCTCGACTTCAACCTGTTCCACCAGCTGTTGCTTGGCCTCGTCGGCCGATAATCCGGCGATCCGTTCGAGTTCTTCGAGATGGCGTCCCTTGGCCGCAGCCAGGGCCTGCTCTTCCCGTTGGCGTTCCTGGTCCCATTGTTCTCGCAGTCGCGCCACCTGCTGTTCCTGGCGGCGAACTGTCTGCTCACGCTGGTCAAGCGCCTGGGACTTCTTGTCTATGGATTCTTCTTTTTGTTCGATGCGGCGCTCGATCCGCTCGCTTTCCTTGCGTCGCTGGTTAAGCTCGCGATCGAGCTCTCCCCGCAATCGGATCGCCTCATCCTTTGCCGCCAAGGCCGCTTCCCGGCGCGTTGTTTCGGCTTCCTCTATGATGCGGTCTGCTTCGAGCTGGGCGGTCCGCACGCGAGACTGCGCACGCTTGTCCAGCCAGAAATAGGTCGCAAGAAAGACGATTCCCGCCACGAGAACGGCCCCGATGAGGTACGTTAGCAACTCACCCATCGACGTCGCTCCTGGTGTTTGTATCCCCACACTTTGTGGGGCTCTGTTGTTAAAGTGCGTACGGGGAAGGCAACTCGCCTTCGACCGGGAGCAGCGCCCCTGGTCGTTTTCCAAGTCACTACGCCAATTCCCTTACGGAGGCGATAATACGTTTGGCCTGCAAATACCGTCAAGCGAAGGTAACCCGTCATTTCGGCTAAAATTGCGAACGTACGCTGTGTTCAGATCATCCGAACGGGCAGGCCAAACCACGATACGTG
Source organism: Chloroflexota bacterium (assembly GCA_023415845.1). GTDB lineage: Bacteria > Chloroflexota > Chloroflexia > Thermomicrobiales > UBA6265 > JACCYX01. The sequence continues at coordinate 2,818 of JAEZJB010000189.1, forward strand.
CCAGAAAGTCGCAGGCGAGAGTGACGTCGAAACCGGAAGCAATCACGACCATTCAGGGAAATCGGGTCTGCCTGGGGCCTATCGACCGCGCGATGCTGCCTGATTTTCAGCGCTGGATCAATGCGCTCGACGTCCAGCTGCGGTTGGGTACGAGTCTTCCGGGTCCGTTCACGATGGCCGAGCAGGAGCGCTGGTTCGACTCGATTGTCGCCATCTCATCCGGCCGCACCTTCGCCATTCGCGAGGCTGGGTCACTTCGAGTCATTGGCACTACGAGCATTGCCGACATTGACTGGCGAAACGGAAGCGGGGAATTCGGCATCATGATCGGCGATCCATCCGCCCGCGGTCAGGGTTTTGGCACCGAAACCGCGTCATTGATGCTGGACTATGCCTTCACGGTGCTGGGGCTTCATTCCGTTTCCCTTACCGTAGCGGAGTTCAATCTGGCTGGTCGCCGAGCGTACGAGAAGGCTGGTTTCCGCGAAGTTGGCCGCCTTCGTCAGCATTGGCGCGCCGCCGGAAGGCACTGGGATCAGATATTTATGGACTGCCTGGCTACCGAATTCGAATCACCGCTACTTAAGGCTCAACTCACCCCGGAATAACTGCGGTCACGGTATGCTGATCCCAGTTCGGATAACCGACAAAGAAGGTAACCAGCCATGAGGGATAGCACCACGTCACTCGAATCCACATCAGAGCCCGGCGGCGATGTCGCCCTGCTTATTGACTACGAAAACCTTCAGATCGGCCTTCGGCGGAACTTCAACGTCACCACTCCCCAAATGTCCCTGATCGTTCAGGAAGCCCAGGAGCACGGTCGCCTGGTCCTTGCCCGGGCATACGCTCCCTGGACCTCCCCCGATCTCGCCATCGATGCCGAAAACCTCTATCGGCAGGGTATCGAACCAATCTATATCCCGTCCCAGAAGAACAGCGCCGACGTACGACTGGCGGTCGATGCTGTCGAAACCGCGATTGGCGCCAGTAACATCCAGACGTTCGTCATCGTGACTGGCGATGGTGACCTGATTCATGCCACCAATTTCCTCCGTCAGCACGGCCGCAAGGTCGTGGTCATCGGCGTAAATGCGGCCATGAGCAGCATGCTCTCGTCCGCCGCCGACACCGTGCTGCTCTATGAGCGCGATCTCGACCCTTCCGTCCGTGGACGCCAGTCTCCCCGCTCGTCGCGTCGTCAGTCAGTCGCGCCAGCTGCTGCCACTGACAACGGCGAACGTTCTGCAGCTCGCACCCTCACGCCGCTTCGAGACCATCCGCCCGCCGAGGAAGCCTTTGGCATGGTCCGCGACGCGATCACGCGCCGAGGCGACGGGGAACCCGTCCTCTTTCAGGAGCTGGGTCACTGGTTGGGTCAGGACTACAGCCTTAAGCCCCGGGCCTGGTATGGCGTGCCGTTCAGCACCTTCATGGAGGCGGCCGAGGAGGCCGGATACGTCGTCCTCACCCGTTCTGGCGGCAACAGCTACGCCTCACTCCCGGTCGATGCACCCTCCCAGGCCGATGACCGCACCGATGATGTTGCCGAAGATGACTCCATCGACACGGGGGCCGAGGATGCCGGACAGGAAGTCAAGCTCGAGTCGCTCCGTCCGGAGGAGCAACGCGATCTGTTCGAGGAACTTCGGCAGTTGCAGTCCGCGCAACCCAGCGGCTACCTGACCTTCTCGGGCATCAGTCGGCACCTGCTTTCCCGCAGCGTCCTCCCGCGGCTCAGCGAACGCCAGATCAAGAGTCTCCTCAACGACCTCGCCGACCGCACGCCACCCATTCTCACCCGGTCACAGCGTCGCGGCCGAAACTCGCAGGGCCCCTATACCTTCTCTGCCTTTACCCTGACCACCGATGAGGATCTGCTCCGCGGCGAATAGACTCGCCGCGGAGTAGCCTTCTGGTTGCCGGCAAGCCTACCGATGATCGATTCGAACGCTGACCGCGATCTCACTGGGGAGATGCTCGGGAAGTTCGACGATGAGCGCGCCATCCTGCCAGGTAAAATCGAGCGGATTGTCGCCGCGCCAGCGCCCCGTCACCAGCGACACCCCGAGAATATCGGCCGGTGCATGCTCCGCATTCCTGCCCAGCGACGTGATCGTCATCCGCCGATTCTCTGGCACTGCGAGGGCCGTCGCGTAAATAAACTGGCGTGTTATGCCGTCAGTGAGGTTCACCCGCTGCGTAAAGCGAATATCCGCCGCGGTGAATCGCTCGCGAGCCGTGTCCTTGAATGACCCCTCCACCACCTGGGTCGGCCCTTCACCGTACAACTTCCATGGCCGGGTGCCATAGATCGCTTCCCCGTAGACCAGGAGCCAGTCGCCGATCGCCGTCAGGATCGTCACATCCTCGTCGGGAATGATCCCGTCGGCACGCGGCCCAACGTTGAGCAACAGGGCTCCGTTCTTGCTGACGATGTCGACGAGGTCCCCCACCAGGTCGGCGGGCCGCTTGTAGTCGTTGTTCCCCGTGTAGCACCAGGAGTTGCGCGCCGCTGAGGTATCTGTTTGCCAGAACTCGTCGCGAATCTCCGCCAGCTGGCCTCGCTCGACGTCGTAGACACCAACTCCCGGCGGAAAGGCATGATGCTTGAAGTTGATCGCCACCCCGCGCCGCCAGTCCGCAGCCCGGTTGTAGTAGTAGCTGGCGAACTCTCGCAGGTACGGCTCGAAGATCGGCTGTTCGATCCACCAATCAAACCAGAACAACTGGGGCTGGTATCGATCGACGATCTCGCAGCACCGCACCAGCCAGTCCTCGAGATAATCGTCATTCGGAGGCAACTGGTCCGACTGTGCTGGACCGTAGAAATCGGCCCGCGCCGGATCCTGGACGTCCGACGGAAAGGTTCGCCCGCCGTTCATGAACCACCAGTGTTCTGCCCGATGGCTGGAGACGCCGAACACCATCCCCGCTCGCCGCACCGCCTCCCCAAGTTCCCCGATCAGGTCACGCTTCGGACCCATCTGCGCCGCGTTCCATCTGGTCAGCGCCGAGTCGTAGAGCGCGAATCCATCATGGTGCTCGGCCGTAGGCACGACAAACTGCGCACCCGCTCGCCGGAAAATCTCGGCCCAGGCCGCCGGGTCGAACTCACTCGCGGAGAACTGGTCGATGAAGTCGGCGTAGCCAAATTCCGTCTGGTCACCGTAGGTCTTCCGATGGTGTTCGAATTCACGGGTCCCCGGCAGGTACATGTGGCGCGGATACCACTCATTCCCAAACGCCGGAACCGCATA
>JAEZJB010000190.1 GCA_023415845.1 Chloroflexota bacterium
GTGACCTGGCCGATGCGAGCGGGCCGGCGGGAGGTCAAGGACTCTGCTGAGAGATGGGACCTGCGCTCAAGCGTCGATTCTCGCCCCTGACGATTCTGTCGAGGGACCGGTTGACGACGCGAGGCCCACAGCCGGGTAGCGGCCGCCACAGGCACCGCATATTTCAGAATCGAACGGCAAACACCAGACGCAGCAAGCCCCCGTGGAATACTCCACCGGGGCTTGCTGTTGCTTCCGAAGAGGCGAGAGGCGGGACTAGTAGTCCATGCCGCCCATGCCACCGGCCGGCATCGCCGGAGCCGGCTCGGGCTTGTCGGCGATGAGGGCCTCGGTGGTGAGGATCATGCCGGCAATTGAGGATGCATTGGCGACGGCGGAGCGGGTGACTTTCACCGGGTCGGTGATACCAGCTTCGACCATGTTGACGTACTCGTCGGTGAGGACGTTGTAGCCAATCTTCTGGTCGCCCTTCTCCTGCTGGAGGGAGCGGACGCGCTCGATGACGACCGAACCATCGCGGCCAGCGTTCTGCACGATACCGCGCAGCGGCTCCTCGAGGGCGCGGCGGAGGATGTTGACGCCGGTCTTGACATCACCTTCGGCTTCGATTCCGTCCAGCGCGGAGATCGCGTGGATGAGGGTGACACCACCGCCCGGGACGATGCCCTCTTCGACGGCAGCGCGGGTGGCGCTCAGGGCGTCCTCAACGCGGTGCTTCTTCTCCTTGAGCTCGGTCTCGGTTGCGGCACCAACCTTGATGACGGCGACGCCACCGGCGAGCTTGGCGAGACGCTCCTGGAGCTTCTCGCGATCGAAGTCGGAGGAGGTGGTTTCGATCTGGGCGCGGATCTGAGCGACGCGGCCATCGACATCGGCCTTGTCACCAGCACCATCGACGAAGACGGTCTCGTCCTTGGTGGCGACCACGCGGCGAGCGGAGCCGAGATCTTCCATGGTGACGGAGTCGAGCTTGCGGCCGACTTCTTCGGAGATGACGCGGGCGCCGGTGAGGGCGGCGATGTCGCGGAGCATTTCCTTGCGGCGGTCACCGAAGCCCGGAGCCTTGACGGCGAGGGACTGGAAGCGGCCCTGGAGCTTGTTGACGACCAGGGTGGCGAGGGCTTCGCCATCGACGTCCTCGGCGAGGATCACGAGCGCCTTGCCCGAGCGAGCGGCAAGCTCGATGGTCGGGAGGATGTCCTGGATCGACGAGATCTTCTTGTCGGTGATGAGGATGAAGGGATCGTCGAACTCGGCCTCCATTCGCTCCGTGTTGGTCACGAAGTACGGGGAGATGTAGCCGCGATCGATCTGCATGCCCTCGGTGAATTCGGTCTCGAATTCGAAGCCCTTGGACTCTTCGATGGTGATCACGCCGTCCTTGCCGACCTTCTCCATGACCTCGGCGATCAGTTCACCGACTTCGGCATCGGCGGCGGAGATGGAGGCAACCTGGGCGATTTCCTGGCGAGTCTCGACCGGGGTGGCGAGCTCGAGGACGTGGGCGACCACGGCATCGGAGGCCTTGTCGATGCCCTGCTTCAGGAGCATGGCATTGGCGCCGGCAGCGATATTGCGGAGACCCTCGTGGACGATAGCCTGCGCAAGCACGGTGGCGGTGGTGGTGCCGTCACCAGCAGCGTCGTTGGTCTTGGTGGCAGCTTCCTTGAGGAGCTGGGCACCCATGTTGGCGAACTGGTCTTCCAGCTCGATTTCCTTGGCGACGGTGACGCCGTCGTGCGTGACGGTCGGCGCGCCGAACTTCTTGTCAATGGCGACGTTGCGGCCCTTCGGACCGAGCGTGGTCTTGACTGCGTTCGCGAGGGTATCAACACCCTCCTTCAGCGAACGACGTGCTTCTTCGTTGAATTCCAGAACCTTGGACACTGTGTGTTCTCCTCTCGGCGGAAACGAGACTCGCGGGCGTGGCGATTAGCCGACGATGGCGAGGACATCCTTTTCGGACAGAATCAGATAGTCGGTGTCGTCGAGCTTGAACTCGGTGCCAGCGTACTTGGCGAAGAGGACTTCATCGCCGACCTTGACATCGAGGGGGATTCGATCGCCGTCGTCATCGCGGCGGCCCTCACCAGCAGCGACGATGGTGCCGCGCTGCGGCTTTTCCTTGGCGGTGTCCGGCAGAACAATGCCACTGGCCGTCATCTCTTCACGACCGGCCGGCTTGACCACGAGTCGATCGCCGAGCGGCTTGAGATTGGAAACAGAATCCGACATGGTTCCTGGTCCTCCTGGAAACGTATTTGGGGCATCCCTTGCCCCGAACGACTCAACTTACGTAGGCCGTACCGGGAAAGAGTTAGGTACGTCCTGTGCGAAGTCACTCTAGCACAGGTGTTAGCACTCATCAAGATGGGAGTGCTAAATCTTTGGCAATCTCGCCATCGTCAGTGCCAGACGCACCAGGGGCCACGGTCGAGTGACCGTGGCCCTTCGCATGTGTTCCGATGGAGGTGGGAGCTAGATTCCCGCAGCTGCCTCAACGACTTCTTCGGTGCTGAAGAAAGAGAGGGCTGGGGCACCGTCGACCGTGATACCGACCTGGGCGAGCGGCAGGGTGGTATCGACGAGCGCGGCAGCGGTGAAGTACTGGAAGCGAATGGCGGTGCCGGTTTCGGCGTCGACCTGAAACTCGTTGTAGTAGATGATCGGCGTGCCGTCTTCGAGGTAATCAACCGTGATGACCGCCGCGATCTCCTCATCTCCCTCGACAAGCAGGACTTCTGATTCGGGGCTCAACGCATTTTCAGCAAGGAACTCGTCAGACGCCCAGTAGGCGGCGAAGTCAGCTGCGGTAAGGGTGGTGGCCGAAATGGTGACCGTAACGAAGTAGGGCGTGCCCTCGGTGGGCGATGACAGGCCGATCACTTCCACGCCGTCGGTGCTGGCGGAAGGGTTCGCGTCACGGCTCGGATCGAGGATGAAGCTGGAATCCCACTCGACCGTCACGTTATAAGCCGGGCTGACGAAGGTCGAGTCATCGATCAGACCGACTTCGCCGGCGGCGGTCGTAGCTTCTGTGGTCGGCTCGCCAGCCTCGGCGGTTGGTTCTTCGACTTCGGCGGTTGGTTCAGTGGAGCCGGTGGACGTGTTGCCGCCCTTCAGCCCGCCGCTGCCGCTGGTGGTTGTCTCTCCGCCCTCGGGCGTCGACTCGGTGCCGGTGCCCTGCGTGCCCGATTCAGGAGTTTCCTCGGTGCTGGTAGCTGTCGGCGTTTCACCAGCCGTCTGCGAGGTGGTACCGGATCCCCCAGCGGCGACTAGCTGGTCCTGCAGTCCCTGGCCATCGATACCGGTGAATGGAGGATTGCCATCCAGCGTGAAGTCACCCTGCGCCTCGGAGAACTGGGACGCAAACGATTCGACAAGGGCCACGAAGACCCAGGCGAAGGTATCGCCACCGTTCTGACCGGAACGGAAGAGCGTGAAAGCGCCCATCGCTACGCCATCGTAATCAATCGTATCGAGCGAGTAAGAAACTGCTCCATACGAACCACGGTCGATGGTGACGGAGTCGTCGCCAGCGCCGAGGAACCCTTCGAGGAACGCATCGCGCGTGGCATCCAGATCGGCGCCAGCGGGCACGCTGAGTACCGCCAGGAAGCTGAGTTGCTGGGAGAGGAGAACGATCTCGATCCCTTCTTCCTGCGTCACGGAGTCGGGATCGAGCGTCCAGCCGCCGGTCCAGGCCAGTTCCTGCCCGTTGGAGAACGTGTAGGTGTTGCCATCCGCCTGAGCAGCGGCGGGGACCGACACCAGTGATGCCAGCATCGCAATGACGGCGACCAGACCGGCAAACCGATGCCACGATGTTTGAACGAACCTCATGCCTGGGACCCCTCCCTTATGAATCTCCACGAGAGTCTCTTCGTTGAGATGATTTCGCCCTATCGACTCAGGATAGCCGGTGGGCGAAGTGCTCTGGCCCTTCGCGCGGAGCAGCCACCGATGTGACCATTCGGCCACCTCTTATTCGTCAACGACGAACGGTGGTCAAATGTTCCTGCCCGTTGTCGCGCCGGAGCAGACCAAAAGCGGATAAAATGCCCCTTGTTTGCAATCCTGCCCGGACATGCCGGGCATTTTTCGCCCTCGGCTCCGAAAGGACATACCGGTGACCACGCTGAGAACCAGCCAGGACTTCTACGCCGCACGCGTGCGTGATGCGAAACCATCCCCCACCATCGCGGTGTCTGAAGCCGCACGCGCCCTGCGCGCCGAGGGGATCGACGTGATCGACCTTGGCGGTGGTGATCCGGACTTCATCACGCCGCAGCACATCCGGGACGCGGCGATCGCGGCGATGAAC
>JAEZJB010000232.1 GCA_023415845.1 Chloroflexota bacterium
CCCTTACACAGCAGCCTTTTGGTACACCCTCAACTTGCCCGCCCCCCGTACAATTCCATTCACCTCTTGGGTCACTTACGAGGTCCTTGCATTCGTCGCTGTTCTTGCAGCAAGCAGTCTGCTCCAATGGACAAAACGTAGGACACGATCCACTTGCGGCCGCTTTTGCCAGTGGAACGGACACCGAGACGATCGCAGGGATCGTAATCAGTGCACCTATCTTGAGAAGTCGACGGCGGCCAGCGTTCTGCGGCACCTCAATGCCGTTGGTTAGCAATCCGGAGGCCGTCAGCTGGCGGAGCGCGACCTCAACGGCGGAAACTTCCAGGCCAGTGTCGACCGCAATCTCGGCCATGGACTTCGAACCGTCGGCCGATCGCCAGACCGAGGCAGCTGCCCGATTCAGCGTGTGCAGTTCGTGCCGCTCGGTATCGTAAATCAGCAGGTCCGACTCGGTCTCGGTGGTGATCAAGCCGTCAAGGCGCGACTGAGGACGATACACAAATGGGGAAGTAGTCACCACGGGATCTCCTGGCGAATGCGACAAATTGTCAAGGGACCCGGAATGTAGGGGAATATACAGCTTCATCCCCACTTGCCGCAATGGCATTTTTGCCTGTGCCTGATCTCGATCACCGGAAAGATCTTTGCCCCATGGCTCTCTCGGGGCCATGACCAGGAATGTGTCCCATCTCATGGACGCCAACCCGAAGCGCTCGGACAAGAATGCTCTCGCCATTGGGATAAGCAACCGATGTCATGACGATCTTGAGAGACATCCGGAGCCTGGGGCCTGATCGCCTCATGCTACGGGTGAGACATCGAACACAGGCTGCAGGTCACTGACCACCCCCCTGGCAAAGGAGCGGAGTCTCGCCATGCCAGCACGAGACTTCAGGACTGTGGTTCCGAGCAGCCGCAAACCCGCCATGCGCTCACAACGACTGGTCGCTGGTGAAGCCAGTCGGCGGCGGAATGGGGACGATCAGTGCGAAACTATCCGGGCAAGCCTCTGGTCGACTGACTGGGCCATCGCATCCATCATCAACAGGGTGTGCCATCCATCCAGCGAAGGCGCATGGCCAGGATGGAACTCCCTGTGGTCGAAGCCAGGCCCAGGGAGCGAGAATCGCGGCTGAGTGCCAATGAATCTTCCATGCCAACAACAGAAGGAGCACCGGTGAACGAGCCGGTCACATCACCACCTGCCCACCCTGATGAACATGACACCGACATGGAGGAGGAACCATCGATCAGTGGCAAGGGATGCCTTGCCGTGATTGGTGCCAGCATCGTGGTTTCGGTGCTGCTCTATGTGTTAGTCATGGACCGCAATCCCGGCACGCGGGGTCCGGCATACATGGCCGCATCGGTGCTGTTCGGCTTCTTCGTGGTCGGCATCATCTGGGGCGTGATCCAGCAACAACGGGAAAGCGATCGTGCCCGTGATCTGGAAGAGAGTGAGCGGGACGCCACCACGCATCCGGAATGACCAGACTCAACGGCCATGACGGATAAGAGCGGCGGCGTGTCGTATTCTGGATTCAACCGATACTGCAGCCAGCCCTGCGGCGGCAGGGCGACCAGGGGGACCCAATTGATGTCGAATTACCAGCGCCTGACCATCGTTGCCAGCCTGATTGCCGCCGTTGTGCTGGGAATTCTGATTAGCCTGGTCGCCTGACAATCCCCAAAGCCACCGTCGTCCAAACAGGCATCGTCACCATAGTGCCGGTTCCCGTCTCACGAGTTCTGTCGTTGTGGCTCTGCGACACGGACGCGTGGCGTGGCCCCAGCGCAAATGGTGAAGACGACCTCGTCGGCATCGCGTCGCTTGACGGAGGGATCTCTCGCATCACCCTGGCGACGTCGCTCCAGATTCACAACTCCACTCGTCGAGTGGAACGTCGTCTTTCGTGGCTGCTTCAGTGCCTCGCCATACACCTGCATGGCAGACACTAGCAGATGCGGCCACCTGGTAGCGATGTCCTTCAGCGTGTAGGTGCCATCCGGCAATTCGGACAATCGGGCTTTCGCGCTGGACAACGCATCGGTACCACATCCGGATGAAGCAAGCGCTGCCATGGGTCCCCCTCGCATGCTCTCAAAGCTCTTTCTACCTGATCGCGCATGACCGGCTCGCGACAAATCTCAAATTACGCATGAGGCATATGGTCGCAAACGAAAACCGGGCTGAAAAGCCCTATCCGGGCCCTGAGATTTGAGTCCATTCGTACCCCCATACTGGTAGCCCATTGGTCACGGACGGAAAGCAAGCACACGACGGCTGCCAGTCTGTTCCGCCTGCACCGAAGACGAAGTGTCTCCCCGATCTGGTCTGCATCGCGTTCCGCCACCTCTACCGCAGCGAAATGGATGTCAGTCCTGGCTGCCCGTGTCAACCCGATTCCAGTTCGCGATATTCCAGTAGTCGAGTTCATAGCGATTGGGCGCGAGGTTTTCCAGATTCAGCGTCCGCGAGACCGCAAGGCGCTTCTTCACCTTGACCAGGGGCACGACCACTGCGTCACTCACGAGCAGATCGTTCATCGCGATGAAGAGCTGGTCCAGCTCATCGAGATCGGTTTCAGCCTGTGCCGCGCGAAAGAGGTCGTCGTAGTCCGGATTGCGGTAACGTTGGGTGTTCAGACCGGTCCAGCCATTGCTCGCCTGGGCGATGTTCTCGTCGTTGTCGCCCGCAAACCACTGCGCCATGTACGCCAGAGGCGGCGGCGCACCGACAGACGCCTGCCAGATATTCAGGTCGGAGGCGAACTGGGCAGCTCCCTGACCGTTCTGCGGGTCGGTGCTGAAGAAATCGGCGTCACTGGTCTGGACGAGGTCAACCCGGAAGCCAACGGCTTCGAGATCTTCCTTGACCACGCGCTGGACTTTCTGGCGCACCTGATCGATGTTGGCCTGGAACGTCACGGCCAGTTCGACCCCGTCCTTCTTTCGCACATTGCCATCCAGCACCCAACCGGCCCTGGTCAGGATTTCGGCCGCCTCGGCCTGGTTGAAGACCAGCTTGTTGGTTTTGGAAGCCATCGAGGGAATGCCCGAAAGGATGTTGCTGATCGCTGGCTCCTCTTTCCCCCCGAAGTAGTAGGCGTTGGCAATCAGGCTGCGATGGATCGCCAGCTTCATCGCCTGTCGCACGGCCGGGTCACTCAGGACAGGATTGGGAGTGTTCACGTCGGACACCTGCCCATTCACATCCTGTCGAGGATCAGAAAAGTTGATGTTGATCCGCTCGACTCCCAGACCCGGAGCGACGAGCAGGATGCCGGGGTTGTCGTCACCGTCGAGACTCGTCGCCAGTTCGGGCTCGATGTCGATGTTCCAGCCCAGGTCGTATTCCCCGGCCTGGACCACTTTCCGCGCGGCCTCTCCCGCAGTGCCACCCCCCTGCAGGATCACCTTGGTGAAAAAGGGCTTGGTGGGCTCGCGGTAATGCTCGTTGAGCGCGTATGTCACCCGGTCGTTCGGCACGAACTCCTCAACCCTGTACGGTCCTGTGCCAACAGGATTGGTCCTGAAGGCCTCGATTGCTGTCTGGCCGCGCCCCTCGAGTATGTGTCGCGGGTAGACCACACTGATGCCAGAACCGGTGAACGGCTCGCTCCAGGCAGCGGCTGGATGGGTGAAGGTAACTGTGATCCTCTGGTCGTTTTCGACCGACCACGAGTCGATTGCCTGGTACACCACTTTCCCGACCACACCGTTGGTGGTAACCGGGGCCGAAGTTCCGCTCGCGTCGACTGCTGCCTCGACCTTGCGATCGAGAATGAAGTCCAGCGTGAACGCAACGTCATTTGCCGTGAACGGCTCACCGTCACTCCAGCGCACGCCTGCCAGCAGGTTGAACGTGACCCGGCTGAAGTCCTCGGCAAGCAAGCCGTTTTCTACCGTTGGAACTTCGGTGACCAGATTGGGAAGCAATTGCCCTGCGTTGCCCCGAAGCATGAGCGGCTCGGAGACCAGAGAGGCTGCCACCCGGTCGTTGGCGCCGATGGCGTGCAGGGCACTCAATTGCCCCGGTGCCTGCCACTGGATGATGCGAAGGTCACCCCCCTCGCCCCGGGTCTGGCGGTCGGTGTTGCGGGAGGGGCGCCCAGCCACCATGACTCCTGGCGTCGACTCCTGGGCGGCAACCCGCACAGCTGGCACCATGCCAGCAGCCAGGCCGAGCAGCATGGCAGACGTCACGACCTGACGCCGGCTGATGCGATGGGCTGGTTGGTTGGGGAAGTCGTCGCCGGGTGATCGTGGATGCATCGACAGGGGCCTCGTTCCAGGCAAAGGACGAATGGACGAACGGCGCTCAAGGAGATGTGCCAGGCATGCTGCCCCTGATCAGGTGAACGGACCGGTCCCACTGAGTCACGGCGCACGATTGGCACGAACCATCCTCTTTGTCTTCAGGGTAGCCGACCAACGGCAGGAGGTTTTCCTTCAGCAGTGGGCCTGGTGCCTGCCTACAGCATGGACGATGCGGACCGGCGCGGCAATCGTCCCGCACCAGGTTGCTGCCCGGGTATCGACCCCAGAGCCAGGCTTCGGCCGCTCGGCGGTCATCGCTGTTCCCCTCCGCCCGGCGTATTGGTGCGGGCTCGAACGTCGAACCGTCTTCCACGTTACCTGCCCATGGCATACTCTTGCCAGCCACGCGGCACCCGGACGAGGTGCGCCGTACCCGGTCGACGACAAGACGGCGCGAAATGGAGGCCCCTCATGGCCTGGATCGTCCTCGTCGTCTCTGGTGCGTTTGAAGCCGTCTGGGCGACCGCCCTTGGCAAGAGCGATGGCTTCAGCAAACCCCTCCCCACCATCGTCTTTGGCCTCGCCCTGTTCATCAGCATGGGTGGCCTTGCCTATGCCATGCGCACGCTTCCCACCGGCACGTCATACGCCATCTGGGTCGGCATTGGCGCGTCAATCACGGTGATTTACGCCATGGTGACGGGCGACGAAAGCGCTTCTCCCCTGAAGATCCTCTTCATTACCGGCATCGTTGGCTGTGTTGTCGGGTTGAAACTGGTCAACTGATCGCGTCGTCCCCAGAACCCCCGGATTCCCAGGGGGCATTGGGGATGGTGGCCTCCTATCCTGAATCTCGGTGGTGCCACCGGGGACGACTGGGTCGAGTGACTCATTCGTCCCCGGACCCTTTTCCGGCCACCACCGATGTCGTGTTTCACCCACAGGAGTCACCACCATGACACTCAACGACCAGACTCTTACGCGCCGCCGTGTCCTCGCCGTGGCAGCCGCCGGCAGCGCGGCGGCACTGGTGCCGGCCGCGCTGGTTGCGCGCCAGGAGGCCAGCCCGGCAGCCGAGGAACAGGGAGGCATGCCTCCGTTGCCTGAGGGCGCCACTCTCGTTGCCGAGGGGCTCTGGAATCCCGGCAACCTCGCCTTCGGTCCGGACGGCACGCTTTACATTGCCGAGACGGGTGTGGCGGGCGCACCGCCCGCCGACATTCCCGCTACACCGGGCACGATGGGCCCCGACCCTTTGGTCGCACCCCAGGTCAGCCAGGTTGCCCCGGACGGCACGCAATCGGTGCTGACCGCCGCGGTTGGCGGGGTTGGCATTGCCGTCCACGACGGCGAAGTCTACGTCTCCAATGGCGGCAGCTCGGTGTCGATGGGCCTGACGCCACTCGCCGCCGAGAACACCATCAGCGCCATCAATACCGAGACCGGTGAGGTGCGATTGATTGCCGAACTCGGACCATACGAAACCGAATTCAATCCCGATGGCACCGACGTCAATCCCAACCTGTATGGACTCGATATCACGCCCGAAGGCGTCATCTACGTTGCAGACGCTGGCGGGAACGCCATCTATCAGGTCGACACCAATGGATTCTTCGCCCTGTTCGCGGTCGTGCCTGACCTGACAGTCCTGACTGGCGCGGAACCAGATCCGGAGATGGGTGCCCGCCAGCCAGTGCCGACCAGCGTGGTGATCGACGATGGTGGCTACGTCAACGTCGGCCTGCTCGGTGAGATGTGGGATGGTCCCAGCATCCTGGCTTACGCCCCCGATGCGACCTACACGGAAGGCGTCAGCGGAATTCCCGTGCTCGTCTCGATGGCGCTTGGCCCCGATGGTCTGATGTACGCCGTGTCGCTGACCGCTGACTTCAGCGGCGAGATGCCAGCCCCAGGCAATGTGTTCCGCATCAACGCCGACGGCGCCATCGAGCCGGTGGTGGAAGGCCTGTTCTTCCCGCATGGCATCGCCTTCGATGCCGACGGCAACCTCTACGTCACCGTCAACTCGATCATCTCTGGGCCGGATGCTCCGCTTGGTCAGGTGCTTCGCTTCGATGGCATCGCTGGCTAAGGCGAGCGTCAGCCGCACCGGGTGGCCAGTCCCCCGGTGCGGTTCATTCCCGAAAGGACTTCCCATGACTTCGCTCCGGCGCCGCATCGGTGCCCTCTTCGCCGTCCTCATGCTCGCGCTTTTGTCTGTCGCCCCTGCTTCAGCCCAGGATGTCGATATCTCGTTCTCGCATGACAAGATCGACAGCTATGGCTTCCCCGAACTCGCCATCACCTTCAATGGCACATCGTTCGAAACCCCGAGCGAGGTGACAGCCGGCTACCACACGGTCGTTCTGACGCCAGGTGAGGGATTCGCGGTCTACGCCGACTTCATGCAGGTTCCGGCCGGACTCTCCCATGAGGAAGCCGTTGACCTTGCCCTGCAGGCGGGCGCGATGGATGTCACTTCGCCCGGCTGGGTCTACGGCGGTGGTTCCTACGCATTCGAGAACACCACCATCAAGTTCGTCGTCAACCTGGAGCCAGGTGAGTGGCAAATTGCCGCCTCCTATATGGCCGAAGAGGAGGGCGCCGAAGAGATCATGGAGCTTTACCCGCTGACCGTGACGCCAGCCGATGCGGCCACCCCGATGCCGGTGGATGGGCCAACGGCCGACGTGACCATGACGCTGGAGGACATCGCCTTTGGGGGGCTGGAAGGTCCGGTCGCCGCCGGCCCGACCCTGTTCGAAGTCCGCAACACCGGTGAGCAGCCGCGCCAGATGGTCTTGTTCCGCACCGACCGCGCGCTGACGTCCGATGATTTCGCAACCTGGTTCGCAGCCATGGAGTCCGGCACCCCACCGGCGGCCCCATTCGCCATCACCTGGGTTGGCTATGCCGCCCTCACGTCCCCCGGCTACTCCACCTGGATCGAACTCGACCTGGAGCCGGGCACCTACACCGCAACCAGCTGGGTGATCGATCCGGAAACCGGCATGCCCGCCCTGCTGCTCGGTATGGTCCAGAGTTTCGACGTGCAGTAATCACCACCTGGCATCGCACCAAAAGGGGCCGGAGCTGACAGCTCCGGCCCCTTTTTCGTGGTTGCAGGCTTCGTGATCAGGCGGCAGTGACGAATGATGTCCGCTCGATGGACGGGAGAAAGGCGTGTCGGAAGAGCGCGGCCAGCACCTCCTGACGGCTTTGCACGCCAAGCTTCTCGTAGACCGCGCGGAGGTGCCATTCAACCGTATGCTCACCGACGAACAGCGCCTCCGCGATGGCGCCATTGGTGCGGCCCAGGACCAGTTGTTCGACGATTTCGGACTCCCGGAGAGTGAGGCCCCAACTCACAGGGATACCCGGCGTTGCGGGCGGGGCCTCGGGCGCGAGGACCACTGCCCGCCCGCCGCCCTGACCGGACGGCGAAACCTCGACCCGGATGGAACCGCGCGGCGTCTGCACCGAGAGCGAGATCGCCGGCGAGGTTGGTGCCTGCCGAAAGGCAGCAAGCGCAGACCAGATTGCTGCCGGCAGGTGCCCCTCCCGCGGTCCCAGGGCCTCAAGCCACGCCTCGCTGGCAGGGCTGGCGAACTCGATGCTGCTGGCATCGTTCAGCAGCAGAATCCCGGAGGCCTCCGTGGCGCGAGCGGCAGACATGGAGATGGCGGCATCACGATCCATCGCCGCCGCCAGGGCCGGACCAATAATCCGTCCCACCTGATCCATGAACTGCACATCCGACTTGCGGTATTGCCGCCGGGGGTCGCGGCGGTATGCCTGCATGGCGGCCACCGGACGATTTTGATGGCGGAAGATCGAAAGAATGGTGCCACCGATCGGGCTTCTCGTCTCATGGTAGTGACGGTAGTGCTCGTCGGGCGCGACATGGGCGAGATCGTGGGGCTGGAATCCCCAGCACATGTGCTGGTCTTCCTGGAAGGCCACGCTGTGCCGGCCAATCCGGGCAAGCTCCGGTAACTCCGCATAGTTCGTCGGCAGGGCCAGGTACACCTCTCGCAGCCATTCGAGCCGGGCTTCCCGGTCGTTCTCACTGGCGGAGAGCAACGCGTTCACGAGCAATGTGCGCCGGTCGAGCCCGAAAAGGCGGAACCCGTCCCAGCCAACGGCCTGCTGGAGGGCAGACGCGATTCGACCGGCGAGTTGCGGCGCCGGCAGCCCCATGGCCGCGAGATCGGTGATCTGGCGACGGGCTCGTTCCTGGGCCTGAGAAAGTCTGGGCATGACACCTGTCCACCACTCGTGGAAACGACGACGTGATCTGGAGAGGACGCTCCTTCCAGAGAGCTAACGTCCTGCTGGTTCCACCCGTTCCAGAGCAACGCGCCATCGCCTCCCCAAAAGGCCAGATTTTCCAAGCCATCGGTTGGTATATCGTGAGGTCTCACGATTCGTTGGCTCCGAAAGCGATGGTGAAGATGGTTCCCAACTCCA
Source organism: Chloroflexota bacterium (assembly GCA_023415845.1). GTDB lineage: Bacteria > Chloroflexota > Chloroflexia > Thermomicrobiales > UBA6265 > JACCYX01. The sequence continues at coordinate 8,734 of JAEZJB010000232.1, forward strand.
ACGCAGAGGTCATCGCCTGGTTCCGCTCGCATGACGGTGACGTACCGGCTCCCTATCCGGACCCTCCGCCCATGCTGATTCTCCACACCATCGGTCGGCGTTCCGGCAAGGAACATCTGACACCGATGCGTGGCCTGCCTGGTGAGCAGGGCTGGTATGTCTTCGGTTCAGCTCATGGCAGCGAGCATGATCCCGACTGGGTGAAGAACCTGCGTGCCAATCCCAACGTCGAGATTGAAATCGGGGTGGAAACGATTCCGGTGCTGGCTACCGAATTGACGGGGGAAGAACGGGATGACGTCTTCGGCCGGCAAGTCGAACGGTTCCCCTATTTCGGCGAACTGCAGGCGAAATTGGACCGGCGAATACCGGTGATCCATCTGCAACCGCTTGCGTGACGATGGCCCATCTGGTGCAGGGCACAATGATGGTCAAGCGACGAGAAAGGGATATGACCTTGGAGACGGGCGCGACAGCAACCTACCTGACCTTCATCCAGAGTTGGAACAACCGGGACGCCGCAACAATTGGGGCGTGCTTTACGGCATCTGGCACCATGATCGGATTCGATGGCAGCGTGGTCGAGGGGGCTGACGCCATTGCCACCAACCTCGGCGCCATCTTTCGCGACCATCCAACCCCACCCTATGTGGCGCTCATCGATTCGGTGCGCACACTGGCGCCGGATCTCGAACTGGTGCGAGCAGAAGTGGGAATGGCCAGGCCAGGTGACACGGACATCGCCGCCGACCTCAACGCCTGGCAGAGTTGCCTGCTGAGCAGGGACGCAGGCGGATGGCGAATCGAGTGGCTGCAGACCACACCGGCCGCGTTTCACGGACGTCCCGATCTGGTCAAGGAGATGACTGCGCGACTACAAGCAGCCCTGAACGCAGCGGACTCCGAAGCTACATGATGGAGACACATCCATGACAAACACGTTCAACGAGCAGGTGATCGCCGAGTTTCGAGCGAACAACGGCAAGGTAGGTGGCCCGTTCGCAGGGGCGCCAATGGTCCTGCTGAACAGTGTTGGCGTTCGGTCCGGCAAGACCTACACCACGCCGCTGGTGACCTTTGAGTCGGCCGGCAATCTCTACATCATCGCCTCGGCGGGCGGTCGCTCCGAGCATCCGGGCTGGTATCGCCACCTGAAGGCGCAGCCCGACGTGACGATCGAGATCGGCAGCGAAACGCGCGACGTGACCGCGCACGAACTGGATCAGGCCGAGCGCGCAGAAATCTGGCCGAAGATCGTGGAACGCATGCCTGGCTTCGGCGAATACCAGGCCAATACCGGAGGACGCATCATTCCCGTTTTTCGGCTCGATCCCCACTGAATGGGCCAGATGCCAACTGCATGAGGTCGGGCTATGATGGGCGGCAACATCGATCGCATCCGTCCAATCGAAGGTGAGCATCACATGGCGGCTTCTCACGTTCGCACGCTGCAGGCCCTGACCCCCGACCAGGTCGAGCGGTTCCATCGGGACGGCTTCCTCGTCTTGAAAGGGTTTTACCGGCCTGAGGAAGTCGACATGCTGGTCGAGACCTTCATGGAGATTCACCGGAACGGGCCGGTAGACGGGCACTTCAATCCCAAATCGGCCGAGGAGTCCGAGGGCGACCCGCTGAAGATGTATCCACGCATCATGCATCCTCATCGATTCAATGATGTCGCACGCGACTACCTGCTGGATGCGCGGCTCCGGCCGGTGCTGGCCGACCTGTTCGGCGAGGAGCCGCTGGCGGCCCAGAGCATGTTCTATTTCAAGCCGGCAGGAGGCCGGGGTCAGGCCCTGCACCAGGACAACTTCTACCTCAAGGTCGAGCCGGGCACCTGTATTGCGGCCTGGTTGGCCCTGGACCATGTCGACGCCGAAAATGGGTGCCTGGAGGTGGTGCCGGGCACCCATGCCATGGACCTGTTCTGCCCCGAAGAAGCAGACCGGTCGCTCTCGTTCACTCGCGAATATGTTCCACCACCGCCCGGACTCGAAGAGGTGCCTGTGTTAATGGAGCCAGGTGACATGCTCTTTTTCAACGGATCGCTGGTCCATGGCTCAGGACCCAATACCAGCCAGGACCGCTTCCGGCGCTCGTTCATCTGCCACTACATCGGTCGCTCGGCCGAGCGAATGTCCGAGTGGTATCGCCCAATCCTGACCTTTGAGGGCACGGAGGTGGTGATCGACGCCAATGCCGACGGCGGTCCATGTGGCACGGAGATCACGGCCGGTCCCCACTAAACCTGCCCGGTATGGATTGCCACACATAGGGGCCGAGCAGTTGGCCGACGATCCAGGTGTCCAATCCTCGTGCTGCATATGCCCGGAACGCCCTTGACGTTACGGTCTCGGCAGGCAAACTCGATGGTCTATGCCCAAAGGAGGGATTCATGACCACGCACGATGCCCAGGCCGGCGAGTACGTTCCCGCGGGAGAAGATGTCGATCCGGCTCGCACGTTCGAAGTGGACGAGGTTGCGGCGGCATTTGCCGTCGATCCCGCCCGGGTCGAGCGAGCGATTGCCGGTGAATTCGGAAGCGAGGCGACGATTGACTCGCGAGCCGTCCAGCATCTCGCCGAAGTGATGCTGGCGGACAAACCGCTGCCAGATCGCCAGGCCGCCTTGATGGAGTTGGGGGCGTTCACGCCCCGGGCCGACCACGATAGCGGGCTCGGCGAGAAGGATCCGAGCGAGGAGAGTGATCGGCTGGTCAGGAACAGCGACGAGCCAGACGGCGAACGCGGCGAATAGCCGCGAGACATCCTGGCACGCACGCCAACCTTGCTGGTCACCAACCAGCCCTATTGATGCGACAGGAGCCCATGCCATAAGCATGGGCTCCTGTCGTTGGTTCCGTTCCGCACTCATCGCCAGCCAAATGCGCACGGCGTCACCACGACCATTGGCGGAATCACCATCGATGCGGTATCGTCATTCCGACAAAACTGGTCGGCTTTACCAAGATGGAGTTTCCATGATTTCGCATCGCATGTCTCGACGGTCCATCGTCGGTGCTTCATTCGGCCTGGGCGCGGCGGCCGTGCTCTCCCGCGCGGGCCTCGCGCAGGAAGCCACCCCGGCCGCTTCCGGCGAGTGGTCGTTTACCGACGACAAGGGAGTGACGGTCACCCTGCCATCG
>JAEZJB010000247.1 GCA_023415845.1 Chloroflexota bacterium
AGAATGTCTCGAAGATGTCGAGGATCATCTCGCGTTCGCGGAAGCAGTAGAGCGACATCGAGAGCGCCCCGATGTCGAGGGCGTGCGTCCCGAGCCAGACCAGGTGCGAGGCGATCCGGCTGAGCTCGGCCATCACCACGCGCCAGTACTGGGCTCGCTCCGGCGCTTCGACGCCGCAGAGCTTCTCCACGGCCATCACGTAGCCGAGGTTGTTCAGCGGAGCGGCCACATAGTCGGTGCGGTCGGTCCACGGCGTGACCTGGGCGTAGCGGTGCGCCTCACCGATCTTCTCGGTTCCCCGATGGAGGTAGCCGATGACCGGATCGCAGTCGGTGATGATCTCGCCGTCGAGCTGGATCACCACGCGCATCACGCCGTGGGTGCTCGGATGCTGCGGCCCCATGTTCAGGGTCATCAGCCGGTTGCCGTTGTCGAGGTCTTCCTCGTCGGACACCATCAGGGTGCCGAGCGGGTTGACGTCCTCGTTGATGGTTTCGCCCGGGCGCCCCAGTGGCGAGTTCTCGATGTCATCGAGGGCCGAAGAGCCAGGGTGGTTGGTCAGTGTCGACATGGAGGCTATACCCCCCTTCCGGTCCAGCGTGTGCGGACCCGAGGAACCGTGCGTTCCTTGTTGTACACCGGGAATTCGCTCCAGCCACGCAACGGATAGTCCTTCCGCAGCGGGTGGCCCTCTTCCCAGTCATCCGGCAGCAGCATGCGGCGCAGGTTCGGATGCCCTTCAAACACGATGCCGAACATGTCGTAGGCCTCGCGCTCAAGCCAGTTGGCGCCGTTCCAGACCGGAACCAGCGAGGGCACCGCCTCGCCATCGTCGCAACCCGCTTTCATCCGCAGTCGCCGCCGGTTCGGAATCGAGTAGAGGTGGGCGACAACGTCGAACCGGGGCGTGGTCCGCATGCGCAGCATGTCCACCGCGGTCAGGTCGGTCAGGAAGTTGAGGAGGATCCGCTCGTGGTCGCGCAGGTAGAACGCGATCTCGCGGAACTTCTCCCGCGAGACGTGAATGGTGGTTTCATCGCGGAAGCGAATGACGTCGAGCAGGTCATCGGGATAGGCAACGCGCAATACGCGGACGACCGGATGCTTCTCGAGATCTTCGTCGATCCAGAGATCACGCCCCCACTGGGAATCGTCGGCAGCCATGGCGTCGAGTTCGGCCCGAACATCCTCGAGGCTGCGCGCCCCCATCTGTTCCTCGGCCGCTTCTGACTCGTCATAGACGACGTCGACGACTTCCTGCGCGTCAGCGACTGGCGCGGAGGAATCGGATGGCACCTCGGGAGCGTCACCGGCTGCGGGATTTCGCTTGTTCTCATCACCGTCGGTCACGGTGCAGTCCTTCCATCACACCCGGCGCGGACCGGGACCACCGCTCAGGCACGCAGTCCGGCAAGCATCGCTTCTTCGCGATCTGCCTGGCGCTGAGCCTCGGCCGCTTCCACGCCCTGCTTCCGAGCCATGGTTTCGTACTTGATCACCTTGTTCTGCAACTGCAGGATGCCGTAGTAGAGCGATTCCGGCGTCGGCGGGCACCCCGGGACGTAGACGTCGACCGGCACAACCTGGTCAACGCCCTGCACGACGGCGTAAGTGTCGTATGGACCACCGACGTTGGCGCAGGAGCCCATCGAGAGCACCCACTTCGGTTCCGGCATCTGGTCGTAGAGGGTACGCACGATCGGCGCCATCTTCTTGGTCACCGTGCCGGCCACGATCATCAGGTCAGCCTGGCGGGGCGAGGCGCGGAAGAGCATGCCAAAGCGCTCGGGGAGGTCCCACCGGGCCATGGAGGCACCGATCATCTCAATCGCACAGCAGGCGAGGCCGAATTGCAGCCACCAGAGGCTTGAGCGTCGTCCCCAGTTGAACAGGAAATCGAGCGACGTGGTGAAGACGTTCTTGTCGAAACGATCGTCGATCAGACCCATTCGAGGGCCCCTTTCTTCCAGGCGTAGATGTATCCGATGAGGAGCAATGCGAGGAACACCATCATGTCGACGAAGCCGAAGAGGCCAAGGAAGTCGAACGAGACGGCCCAGGGATAGATAAAGAGGACTTCGATGTCGAAGATGACGAAGAGCATCGCGACGAGGTAGAAGCGAGGCGTGATGCTCGGTCGCACGGGTCGCACATCTGGCATACCGCTTTCATACGGTGCGCTCTTGATGGCGTTGGGTCGCTTGGGGGCAACGATCTGGTTGAGCGTCAGCAGGAGCATGCCCATGGCGAAGGCAACTACCACCATGAAGAGCACGACGATCCAGTTTTCACCTTGAATCTGCACAGATACTCGCTCCACATTCGAGCTGGCGCCCGTTGATGCCGCCGGTTCCCCGAGTTTTCCTCACAGGTCATCTGTCTTCGGACCCGCACGGGCCTGTATATCGAGAGCCGGTCTGGTGTCGTCGCTGGTGCCGATTGGCCACTCAGGACGTGGGGCCGCGTCTCCCACCGCGGGGTCGGACCGGTTCAGCCGCCGGCCCGTTTTTGCCGTGGGTATGGTAGCACAAGGACAGATTGAGACTCATTCGTGGGAACAGTCCGCAACGGGCGGTAAAGCGGAGATTTTCGCTCGGAATTCGGGGCCAGTTCGAGCGTGATTCAGGCGAGCCGCTAGCGCCTCCTCTACTCTCGTCTGGAGGCTCGCGGAGTGGACGTTCGATCGTTATGACCCCTTGGCAAGCTCTTTCATTCCAACGGACCTCAAATACTATACGGTTGGACCGTTGCCAACCTCCTTGCACCCTCTATCATCAGGTAAGCACCATATTGACTGCCTCGCCAGCCACGATGCAGTCATCCCCCTTCCCTCAACGTGGTGTCCGTAACCGCCCGGGCCATCCCCCGGGCGGTTGCTTGTTTATTCCAGGTCATGCTTCCCCACCTCAACCAATCCACCTCCCAACACGCTGCCTGGGTCCGTACCCGACACCCAACGGGCTGCCTGCGACATTGTCCTGATCTGCCGTAGACGTGGGGCAACTACGTCCCTACCATGGACGGGAGAGGACTTTCAGGTCTTTCCACGTCAGGAGGGCACCGTGACCAGCTTCGTCTCGCGGGGATTCCGTGGCCGCCGGCTCGATCCGGAAACCGCAGCGCGACTCCCGCCCGGCCAGTACCTCACCCACGATTTTCCGGTGCTCTCGGCTGGCCCGACGCCCCACACCCCGCTCACCTCGTGGACCCTGCGCCTGGACGGTCTCGTCGCATCGCCGCAGCTTTGGTCGTGGGATGAATTCCTGGCCCTGCCCCAGGAAACCCTCACCACCGACATCCATTGCGTCACCAAGTGGTCAAAGTTCGATACGGTTTGGAAGGGCGTCTCGCTCGATACGCTCCTGGTCGATCGCGCCCCAAGCGCCGGCTTCCTGATCGCCCACTGCGATGGCGGGTACACCACCAACCTGCCCCTGGCCGACGTGACTGGCGGGAAGGCCTGGATCGTGCACACCTTCGGCGACGAGCCCCTTCATCCCGAGCACGGGGGGCCGGCCAGGCTCCTGGTGCCGCACCTCTACTTCTGGAAGAGCGCGAAGTGGGTGCGCCGCCTCGAACTGATCGAGCACGACCGGCGCGGCTTCTGGGAAGATCTTGGCTATCACGATCGTGGAGACCCATGGCTGGAGCAACGCTACCAGGGCGACTAACCTGGCACCGGGCCACAGTTCTCGACACGCGGATGGAGAATGCCCACGCGCGGACGCTGGTCCTCGACGTGCCGATGTGGCCCGGGCATCTCGCGGGCCAGCACGTAGACATCAGGTTGACCGCCGAGGACGGATACCAGGCCGAGCGCAGCTACTCCATCGCGTCACCGCCAGATCAGGCCACTCTCGAATTGACGGTGGAGGTGATCGCCGATGGTGAGGTCTCGCCCTATCTCGGCGAGGAAGTACGCGAGGGTGACCA
>JAEZJB010000277.1 GCA_023415845.1 Chloroflexota bacterium
TCCCAACTTCCAGATGTCCAATCAGGTAGTTGCGAAATTTGTCACTGTCCCGCACCCGGTATGGCGTGCCGCGAGGGCGCCCAAACCGGTGGACCCAGCGGAGGAACGGCAGGCAAATCGCCCGGCCGCCCAGTCGCCTGACCTTCGCCTGCAAGTACCCTTCTTCGCCTCCGAACCCGCGAAACCGTGAATTGAAGCCGGGCCACACCTCTCGCCTGCACGCGAACAGGCCCATGCCCTGATTCGAGATGTCGAATGGCTCCATATCGGGATCGATTCCCCGGTCATCCGTCTCCCATTGCCCGAGCATCCCTCCGCTCCAGGTCTGCGAAAGGTGTGTCGCCACCCCTGCCGGTTGGAGGTCGTCAAGCCAGAGCGGACCCTGCAGGAGGTCGAGGCTGTCTGGATGGTCCCTGCACCATGTTGCCAGGCGCTCGATCGCTCTCGGAGCAAGCAGTATGTGCGAATCCAGGCACAGCACAAACGCGCCGTCGGCATGGGCGAATACGTCGTTCTTCGCCGCTGCCGTTCCAGACACGCTCAACGACTGCACGTAGGTTGCTCCTGGGACGCCTTCTACGAACGCTTGCGTCGTCGCACAGCCGTAATTGTCAACGACAAGCAGGTTGGCATCGTTCAGGTTCTGATACAGGCGAAGTGCCTGGATGGTGAAGTAGACGCCGTCAAAGTCGTCGTACGTTGGCATGCCAATGGTCAGAAGTGGCATTCGGACTCTCCACGTCGCACTTCGATCTCCCGCCGCTCGAGGTTTCGGGTCTATGATCCTGTCTGGATCACCGGCAGGTACGAAAGAGCCCGAAGCCATGTGGCTTCGGGCTCTTTCTTTCGGTAGCGCATAGGGGATTCGAACCCCTGATCTCCGCCTTGAGAGGGCGGTGTCCTGGGCCGCTAGACGAATGCGCCGCGACGGTAACGAAGAATACCATCAACCCGTGAGCGGTGCAAATCAGGGCGCCAGCCTCACCACATCCCACCCTTCGGACGTCAGATCGAATCGCAGTCGATCATGGAGCCGATTTGGACGACCCTGCCAGAACTCGATCATCCGGGGAATGATCCGGTATCCGCCCCAGTTTTCCGGTCGCACGATGGGATCGCCACTTGCTTCAAGGCTCTCGAACCGCGCCTCGAGCCACGCCCTGTTCGGCACAGGCTCGCTTTGCGGGGACGCGGCCGCCCCAATCTGCGAACCCCGTGGGCGAATGGCGAAGTAGGCATCGGACTCTTCCGCAGAAAGGCGCTCCACGCGACCTTCAATGCGCACCTGCCGCTCCAGTGGTAGCCAGGTGAACACTGCCGCCACGTTTGGGTTGGCGGCGATGTCTCGACCCTTCCGCGATTCATAGTTGGTGTAGAAGACAAGTCCCGCTTCGTCGAGCCCCTTCAGGAGCACGGTCCTCGCTGACGGATGACCATGCTGGTCCACCGTCGCCAGCACCATCGCGTTGGCTTCTATGACCGAGAGTTCCCTTGCGCGGGAGATCCAGTCGTCAAGCAGCTGGATCGGGTTTGTATGGACATCCGACACATCAAGGGTTTCGAGGTTGTATTCGCGTCGCAGGTCGCTGAGTTGACCGGTCATGTTCGCTTCAATGTCCTTGTCTGCTGGTATCCCCCGACCCCGGTCGTGGACTTCCTGTCAGCATAGCTGATTCATCGGGCCCCGATCGAACTGCAGCGTAGTGGCATCCTCGTCGGTGGTCGGCGACACTCTTCGCAGTGCGCAAAATTGCGATGCAACACGAGGGAAGAGGTCATGCGGTCGATACAGTATCCCATCGCTTCGGTCACCATCGGCATCCTCATCCTCGCCTGCCTGATCACAAGCACACCTGCTGCACGCGCCCAGTCGGCAACCAGTTGTCCGCTTGCTCCGCTCACCCTGCCGCTCTTTGAAGCCGCCACACCAGCCGATGTTGACGCAACGCCTGTAGGTTCGAACGACGCCCCGGCGCTGGACGAGGATGGCGCCCGTGAGGCGATGGAGATCATCGTTTCTTGCTCCAACAGCGCCAACCCCGCAGTCGCCTACGCCATCTTCACCGATCGCTACCTCGCCAGCCTTTTCTCCGACCCAGCAGAGACGTACCTCCCTGCATTCGAACAGCAGATCGCGCAGGGTGCCGTGCAGCCGGACCGCTCTCTCGAACTCGAGGACATCGTGTCCATCAATGTGTTGCCTGACGGACGTGTCGAAGTGACTGCCACCACTGCCGCCAATGGCGCCCGCTTCACCGATACGTTCACCCTGGTCTGGGTTGACGGAGCCTGGTTGATTGATGACGTCAGCGTTTTCAACCCGTAACCATAGACCGCTTCCATCGCCTGTAAGACAATGAATCCATGGGGCACGGTCGGGTCGTGTCCCGGTTTCACGTTACGACGACGATGTCGGGAGGATCACGGATGGTGACGTTACGGCAGGCGCCCCCACGCGACGAGGACGAAGGCATTGGCCTGTCGCCCGAAGATATCGCCACATTGCAGGCGATTGAACGCCGTGTTCTCTGGTTGTCGACCCTCATGGTTCATCATGCCAACAACGTGCGTGAGAACCCCGACAAGCCGACCAAGGTGGGTGGCCACCAGGCGAGTTCCGCCTCCGTCGTGACCATCCTTACCGCCCTCTATTTTCATTTCCTCCAGGCTGGTGACCGCACGTCGATCAAGCCGCATGCCTCACCAGCCTTTCACGCCTGCCAGTACCTGCTCGGGCGTCTCGATCGCAAGTACCTCACCACGCTCCGCGAAATTGGCGGGTTGCAGTCATATCCCTCGCGCACGAAAGATCCTGATCCGGTCGATTTCTCCACTGGGTCTGTGGGACTCGGCGCCGTTGCACCGGTGTTCGCCGCACTTGCCGCCAAATACTCCGAACTGAAATTCGGCGAGGTAACGTCCAACCGCTTCATTTCGCTGATGGGTGATGCCGAGCTCGATGAAGGCAACGTCTGGGAGACGGTGGCCGAGGAGGCCATTCAGGGGCTCAATAACGTCATCTGGATTGTCGATCTCAACCGCCAAAGCCTGGACCGGGTAATTCCGGGCATCAAGGCCGCCCGGCTCAAGCGCCTGTTTGCTGGCGCTGGCTGGACAGTGCTTGAAGCCAAGTACGGGACCTCGCTCGAGTCGGCCATGAGTGGTCCGGGCGGTGACGCC
>JAEZJB010000291.1 GCA_023415845.1 Chloroflexota bacterium
TCCCAGAGTGAGGACTCCGGAGTTGGCAGGTCACGACTGACCAGGTCGATCGCCACCGCCGTGACCAGGTCGACCGAGGGCGTGCCGGGTGCGGCCGAGGCCAGCAGTTCCCAGGTCACGCGCCCCCGGCGCAGATACCCCGCCGCCCAGGCCCATTCTCCATCTGCCGCGCGGGTGGCCCAGGTCAGGAAAGTGGCGATCTCACCATCAAGGTTGGCCGGAGTCTCGAGCAGTTCGACAGGCGACGTCAGCCGCCAGGCATCGGACTGCAGGCGAGCCGCCCCGTCGATCAGGGCCAGTCGCAGGCGTTCGGCGGCTTTGGACGACGCAGACGAGTGAGCGACGACAGTGAGTTCGGGAATCTGGTCGCCGCGAAACGCACGTCCGGCGACGTCCGGGCCGGCGACCCGGAACGAAATGGGTTGGCGTGGACGCGGGTCGAGCACCTGGTGCAGGAACCCGGCCAGATGTCGGGCATTCACGAGAGAGGTCCTTTCCGGGACACAGGAAGGACCCTCTGGCTGGCACGAACGCATGGCGTGGTCCTCTTCAGTTCCCGGATAAAGAACGCCGGAACATCGCTGCGGGTTGCATGGTCAGGCGGGTGGCGTGGTCATGGTGCAATCGGCCATCTTCCACGCGCCATGGGGACCGGCAACATCCGTGAATTCCTTGTTGCCGGTTCGCCAAACGACCGTCATGCCCTCCGGCACATCGTCGATACCAGGCAGGTAGTCGAGCGGCGGCCCGCACGGAACCGGGATCTGATCCAGCGACCGCGCCAGTTGCTCATTTGCCTCGTCACGGACCAGATCGGCCGACCCGCCGCTGACCAGCACGACGGTCACCTGGCGCCCCTGCCACGCCACCGCCTGGGCATACCAGGTGGTGAATGCCGCCACCCCGACGGTAGTCGACCATTCCTGCCCGGTGATAGTGGCGCCGTCGGCAGTGTGATCGGGTGTCCAGGCGGTGACCTCGGAATGGTAGAACTCGCCTTCCGGCAATGGGGTGCGGGCGTTGGCGGTCAGTGATCCGGCGGCGGTGCCCGCCAGAGAGGGGTCGTCCCAGAAACTCACCCGCACCTCGATGCTGCGAATCGGGGCATCGGGATCGGGATGTTCGTAGCGGATGCCCAGCCACTCGTCGGCGTGCGCATCGGGCGGCGGGGTGGTTTCGACGTCGAACTGGCGCGCGGCAGCCAGTTGCGGAGCGATGGCGAGAGCGACAACAAGGGCGAGGAAGCGGCGACGATGCATGGAATTGCCCTTTCCAGTGGGTGCGGACACCTGTTTCAACGCATGACGACAGAACCCGGTTCCGGGCCCGATCGCAGGGTGGAATCGCTCAGGGAATGGACGTCCGGCCAGGTTCGCGTGTTGGTCAGCGGCTGACACGCAAGCGGGACAGCGAACTCCTGTCGAGCAGTTGGTGCCGGAGCCTGACCACTCTCCCATTGCCCGTTGCATCCGATCGTGTGAGCATTGGGATCTGCGCCTCCGGCGTGTGTCCCGGTCTTTCTTCCATCGTTCAGGATGCTCTCTCGTGCCGATCATCACCGTCGATTCGCTGGTCAAGGAGTTCCATCGGGCAAAGCGATTCGACGGTCCATTTGGTGGGCTGCGCACGCTCTTCACTCGCCAGTCGGAAACGACCCGCGCGGTCGACGGCGTCTCGTTCGCGGTGAACGAAGGCGAGCTGGTGGGGTATCTCGGGGCCAACGGTGCCGGTAAATCGACCACCATCAAGATGCTCTCCGGCATCCTCGTTCCCACCAGTGGCACGGTCGATGTCGCCGGCTATGTGCCGTGGGAACGGCGCGAGCAGAACGCGCTCCAGATTGGCGTGGTGTTCGGCCAGCGCACGCAACTGTGGTGGGACCTGCCGCTCGCCGACTCGCTGAAACTGATTGCCCGCCTCTATCGGGTCGACGACACGCGGTACCGGCGCAATCTCGCCGAGCTGGGGGAACTGCTCGACCTCTCGCCCTTCCTCGACCGGCCTGTCCGGCAACTCTCGCTGGGGCAACGTATGCGTGGTGACCTCGCGGCCGCCATGCTCTACGAGCCGCGCATCCTCTACCTGGATGAGCCAACCGTTGGGCTCGATGTGGTGGCGAAGGAGAAAACGCGCCAGTTCGTCGAGGAAATCAACCGCGACCGCGGCACCACCATCATCCTCACCACCCACGACCTGGCCGATGTGGAACGGCTCTGCAAGCGGATCATCTTCATTTCGCAGGGCACGGTGCTCTACGACGGATCGGTGGCGGAGCTGAAACGACGGTTCGCCCCGTGGCGTGAGCTGGTGGTGACCCGGGCCGCCGAGACCCTGGCCGCCGCGCCGCTCACCCTGGAGATGGCGGGCGCCGACGTCGTCGAGCAAACCGACGCCCAGGTCACGGTCCGCTTCGACCCGTCGCGGGTGGCCGTCGCCGACCTGATCCAGGCTGTGATCGCCCAGGGCGCCGTCTCCGACATCGCGATCGTCGAGCCGGACCTGGAAGGCGTGGTGCGGCGCATCACCGAGAACAACGGTCTGCTCCAATGACGATCGCCCGCAACCTCGGTGGCCTGGCCGAACTGGTGAGCTACGCCATTCGCTACCAGTTCCTCTACCGCTTCAACCTCTTCATGGGGCTGGTGCTGGTTGGCGTGCAGGTCTACCTGTTGACGGTCGTCTGGCGGGCGGCCTATGGCGACCGGTCAGAGGTCGATGGCATCGCGATCGGCCAGTTGCTCACCTACCTGACCCTTGCCAACCTGCAGGTCTATTTCCTGCGGCAGGAGCTCGACGGCGGCATCGAAGCGCGTATCCGGCAGGGCCAGATCGGGTTCGACCTGAGCCGCCCCGTGGGCTACCCGCTGCAGCTGTTTGCCTCGGGCCTCGGCGACATGATCGGCAAGTTGCCGATGCTGCTGGTGGCGTTTCCGGTTGCCTTCATTGCCGGCGAACTCCGGGGTCCGGCATCCGTCGAGGCGGGCGTAGGCTACGGCATCGCGTTGACTCTGGCCTGGGTTGTTTCGATGCTGCTGAACGTCCTGATCGGTCTGGTCGCGTTCTGGACACTGGAGATGAACGGCTTCCGGATGGTCTACCGGCTGATCGGCAACTTCGCCACGGGCGCGCTGGTGCCGCTCTGGTTCATGCCGGATGCGTTGCGCATGGGGGTCGAAATCCTGCCGTTCCAGGCCATCGCCTTCGTGCCGGTCTCGATCTACGTCGGGGCGCCAGCCACCGGTTCGGTCTGGACTGCGCTCGGCCTGCAGGTTGCCTGGGTGGTGGTGCTGGCCCTCGTCATTCGCTGGGTCTGGAGCCAGGCCTTCCGCCACGCGGTCATTCAGGGTGGCTGAGATTGCAGAGGCACCCCCTACCCTCCGTCATGTCGAGCGGAGCGCAGCGGAGTCGAGACATCCCGATCGGGGAACCTTACCGATGGGAGGTCGGATGAAGCGAGGAGAATTCTATGTCTACATGGTCGCCAGCCAGTCGCGAACGTTGTATATCGGCGTGACCAATGATCTTGAGCGACGGATTTGGGAACATCGAACCAAGGTCCTCGGGGGATTCACGGCGAAATACAACATTCACCGACTGGTGTACGTTGAGATCTATCCCCGGATTGATGATGCGATTGCACGCGAAAAGCAATTGAAGAACTGGAACCGCTCGAAGAAGGTGGTCCTGATTGAACGGGAGAATCCGAACTGGCTCGACCTGAGCGGGGAGTGGCCAATAGGCGGGCTGGAGACGTGATGACATCGCCATGCGAAGGGGGCTCGGTTGCAGGGACTCGAGGGGACGAAGCCCTACTGCCCAGAGATCCCTCGACTCCGCTGCGCTCCGCTCGGGATGACGAGCGGGCGTCGTCCACGTCATGGGGCGATGTAGTTGACTTCCACATCGCTCTCCGGGGCAGTTATCGATGAGAGGTCAGGTAGGAGTAACGCTGGCGCTGGCCGGGGCCTCGTTGCGTTCCGAATTCCAGTACCGCGCCAACGCCCTGTCCTCCATCCTGGGAGGCATTCTTTACCAACTGACCGGCTTCCTGGTGGTCTTCATCATCGTCGACCGGTTCGGGTCATTGGGTGGCTGGTCGCTCAGCGAAATCACCTTCCTCTACGGCATGCGGCTCACCTCGCACGGCATCTTCTACCTCTGCTTCTCGCAGTTGTTCGACCTGGACCAGGTCCTGGTTTCCGGTGAATTCGACCGCTTCATGGTGCGACCGATCCATCCCCTGCTGCAGATGTTCACGCGCAAGCTGCGGGTGAACTGCTTCGGCGACCTGTTGGGCGGCACCGCCCTGCTGATCGCGGCCGCTCCCCGCGTCGACCTCGACTGGAACCCGCTGCTGGTGACATTCCTGGCCATCGCGGTCATTGGCGGAGCGCTCGTCGAAGGCGCGGTGCAGATCACGCTCTCGGCGCTCTCGTTTCGCTGGCTCAATACCCTGGCGGTTCGCACCACCACCAATGAGGTGTTCAACCAGTACGGCAACTATCCCCAACGCATCTTCCCGCGCGGCCTGCAGGTGGTGCTGACCTACGTGCTGCCGGTGGCGTTCGTCGCCTACTTCCCGGCCTCGGCGCTGCTGCACCGCACCGACGGCCTGCTGGTACCAACCTGGCTCGCGTGGTGCGCCCCGCTGGTGGGCCTGTTGCTCTTCCTCGCCTCGCTCCGCATCTGGCACCGGGCGAGCCGAGACTATCAGAGTTCTGGAACCTGAGCCCCACTTGCCCCGCCCTCGGCCGGGTCGTCTCCCGGTGAAATCCGACCAGAACCAGCTCAGCCGCTAGCTCCAACCAGCCAGTTCCGGCGACGACGCATCGGGCGAGGGCTTTATCGCGCCTTCCCCAACTGGGTAGACTGGAGACCAGTTCAGAGCCAAACCACGAAGGGAGCATCGACATGGCAGTGGTACGAGACCCGGTCTGTGGCATGGAATTCGAAAGTGGCCAGGCATCGGCCCAGTCGTCATTCAATGGGCAGGCCTATTTCTTCTGCTCGGATGAATGCCGAAAGCTGTTCGAGGCCAACCCGGAGCAGTACCTCGCCTCGGAAACCGAGCCGGTCGACGCCCCGGTGCCACCCCAGTAGCATCCCCAATCTCTGGTGACGCCGATCCTCGGAGATGGATGAAAACGAGCGGTTGACGGACATACCGTCAACCGCTCGTTTTGCTTTCCACACTGGATTATCGAGCGCCTGGCCCACCGACCTGAACACGCTCCCGCAGCGAGCGGCCAGTGACCGCGTCACTTACGGGCGCGACGCCGATGCCGTAATAGAGGGGCGGGATATCCTGCACACCGGCGCCGATCAGCGCCAGCCGCTGTTCGACCAGCACGGCATGGTCCGGATCCGGCAGCGCCTGGGCAAAGGTCACGATCGCCCGGGGTCCATCCGAGAGGAACAACAGGCCCGCATCATTCATCGCGTCCGGCAGGTCACCCGGCTTGTTCAGCACGAGCAGATGCTCGAAGAAGAAGGGAATCCGGTCGCGAATCACATTTCGCTGCATCACGTAGGCGACCTGCTCGCTGACCCACGGCGAGATCAGCGTGTCGTGCAGCACGGCCAGCTGGTACCGCGCCATGTCCAGCGGGGTGGTGATGTTGACCGAACCGCTCGCCGCCGCACTTTGCTCCAGGTACTGCTCGGCCATGCCCAGGTCTTCAACCGACCCATCGACCCCGGGCGCGGGTGGCCAGTTGGGAACGTCGGCCAGGTCGGCAAAGAGATAGGTGTCTTCCATGCCAATCGCCAGGGCAGTCTCGCGCAGGGCTTCCGGCGTCGTCAGCGTCAGCAGGGTGCGGGCCGCGACATTGCTGGAATAGGCGCCCATCGCGAGGATGTATTCCTGGATGGAAAACGACGACCCGATCTCGGCATGGGTGAAATAGTTGTCGATTGCCTCGTAGAAGACGGCCCCATCGAGCACGACATACTGATCCAGCGAGAGTTCGCCCAGTTCGACCCGGCGGTAGATGTCCGCCATCACGATCAGCTTGTAGGTGCTGGCTGTGATGAAGGGAAGCTGGGCGTTATAGGACGCTACGATGGTGCCATCGGCCTCGACAGCCATGAAGCCATAAACGCCGATTTGCTCCGAAAGCAGGTCGGTGGCGAGGCGCTGTTCAGGTGTATCGGGAATGGCTTTGGGCCGCGCTATCAACTGGTTCGCCGGCTCTTCGGTTGGGGTGGGCGGAACGACCGTCGGCGTTGGCGGGGGTGGAACCGCAGTCGCAGTCGGCGGCGGCAAGGTGGCGGTTGGCGTCGGCGGCACGACGGTAGGCGTGGGTGATGCCGTGTCGGAGAAGCCACACGACACGGTGAACAGGAGGTAAAGCCCTGCGAGGAAGATACCCAGGGCACGCGGGGCGAATTTGCCTGTTTTGTCCGACACTCGTCAGCCCTGACACCTGCGCACATGATCTGGACTCTGCATTTGCCGTGGACCCGCAGGAAGCATAGTCCATCACGAACAGGTTCACCTCACCATCGCGGAAATGGCCCATGCGCAACCGGCCATCTGCTCTCAACTGGCCCTCTGCCTCGCCAGTGGCCTCGTTCAGTGGACTGCACCGCTCGATCGTGCTTCCATGAGCGGACACGAGGCCGAATCGACCATCATCACGCCAAAGGCAGCGGAGGAACCATGAAGATCACCCGGCTTGAAGTGGTGCGGGTAGGAGTGAACCACCGGGGCGACTGGCTCTTCGTTCGCCTCTGGACCGATGAGGGCATCTCCGGCATCGGCGAGGCATCGCATGGCGGACGTGCCGGGCGCGATGCCGTCGTCGCGGCCATCCTGACCGAGCAATGCGCCCCGGTGCTGGAAGGCCGTGATCCCCGCCAGGTTACCGCAGCCACCGCCGCCCTGTGGCCGATCGGCACCGGCCGCGCAGGCACCACCGCCGTTTCCGCCTGCGAACAGGCACTCTGGGACCTCGCAGGCCAGGCGGCGAACCTCCCGGTCCATCGCATGCTGGGTGGCGCCGTGCGCACCCGCATCCCGCTCTACGCGAACATCAACCGTGCCACCACTGATCGAACACCCGCCGGCTTTGCGGCCAATGCGATCACGGCCGTCGCCGATGGGTTCCCCGCCGTGAAGCTGGCCCCGTTCGACGGGATGTCGCAACCACGCATCCAGGAGCGAGACCAGCGACTGAAACTGCAGCATGGCCTCGATTGCGTGGCGGCCGTCCGCGACGCCGTCGGCCCGTACATTGAGGTTTTCGTCGACTGCCACTCGATGTTCGACGTCGCTTCTGCCCTGCGAGTCGCGACCGCGCTGCGATCCCTGGGCGTAACCTGGTTCGAAGAGCCGCTTCCCGACCACGATCTCGATGGCCTCGCCCGCCTCCGCGCCGCCACCCCCGACCTCCACCTGATTGGCGGCGAAGAACGGTTCGGGCTGGAAGGATTCTGGCCTTATCTGAAAGCGGGTCTGTGGGACACGATCATGCCCGACGTCAAGCACTGCGGCGGCATCGGTGCCCTCTGGACCATCGCCCAGGTCAGCGCCAGCCTCGGTGTGGCCGTTTCGCCCCACAACCCGAGCGGGCCGGTCTCGCTCGCGGCCAGCGCCCAGGTCGCGGCGGTCATGCCGGTTTTGCGCTACCTCGAGCACGCCTGGGGCGAAGTCGACTGGCGCCCCACCCTTGTGCGGCCAAACGAGCGGATTGTCGATGGCCACTATCTGCTGCCGGACGGCCCCGGTCTGGGCGTGATGCTGGACGAGGCCGTGGTGATGGCTCAGGCAACACCACTCGGCGGATTCTGACCATTTTCCAGCCCGGATCGGCTCACCGCCGACGTGGCCGCTCCGTGCCGCAACAGGGACATCACCTGGTCGGCCCCATGTGCCACCGGGGTGACGACGCGCCCCGCCGCATCGATTCGCAGGGCCGACGGCGTCCCGCGCGAGCCAAACCGGGCGCGAATATTCGCCCCACCGTCGATCAGCACGGTCGAGGCAAATCCTTCCTCCCGAATGGCCTCCTCCTGGCCATTCGACACGATGACCAGGTGCGGGGCATCGGCCGGGCGGCTGGCTTCCCAGGCCAGCAGGTCAGGCGCCAGACGCCGGCAGTACCCACAGGTCGGGCTCCAGAACAGAAGGAACGCCTCCCGGCCGGTCGGGATTCCGGCGAAGGTCGTGCCGTCCAGTGTCGCGAGCGGCAACGCCGGCACTGAATCGCCAATGCCAACCACACCCTCCGGATTCGCCGTGGCCTGCCCACTGCGCGGCAAGGTTTCCTCGACCAGCGCGGTCACCGCATTCGCCCCGGCCGCCACCGCTGAGCCGATCGTTCCATCCGAGCGCACGACGACCGCGCTCGGCGTCGACTCGACCCCAAACGACTTGTTGACCTCCCGCCCGTCCTGGATCAGTACCCGGCTGAGGCCATGCTGGCGAGCCTTCTCCTCATTGGCGACCACCGAGCCGCGTGAAATCACCACCAGGTCGATCTGCTTGCCTGCCCGTTCCTGCCAGTTCGGGATCTGGGCCAGGATGCGCTGGCACGGCTCGCAGCCAGGATTGGTGAAGAAGAGCAGCAGCGTTCGGCCCGGCGCCCGCAAGGCAGTCAGGGAAGTGGGCTCGCCGCTGAGGTCGGGCAACGTGAATTCTGGCGCCCGGGCCCCGATCGGCAGCCCCGCCACTTTTTCACCCGCCGCCGGCGCCGGAGCGGTCGCGATGCCGGCGGCGGTCTCCAGCGCGTCGAGCCGATCCAGGATGCGCCCGTTCTGGGCCATCAACTGCGTCACCAGCCATCCGAGCAGGACGATGGCCCCCGCCATGACAATGCCACCGACAAGCACCACCATCTCGAATCCGGTCCGATCAGCGATCCAGCCGCCCAGGCTCACGCCCGGATCACCCCAGCCGGCCATGACGATGAACAGGGCGATCAGCGCGAGCAGGCCATTGCGCAGGATGGTGCGCGGGCCGGCTGGCTCCGAATGCAACTGGCCGAAACAATGGCAGTCCGGCGTGCGTCCCTGGCGCAGGTTCCAGGCAATGCCGCCGATGAAGACGAGCATCAGCAGCATCGCGCTGAGGGCCGCCCACCATGCGGTGGAGACCGGCAGCAACCCGAGTCCCAGCAGGAGTTCGACGATCGGCAGGCCGAGCCCAGCCACCGGCACGAGGTTCCGGGGTATCCCAAATCCCCGCATTGCTTCGCGCGAGCCCTCGAGGTCGGCAAACTTGCCGTAGGCCGCAACCAGCAACACACCAGACAGCACCAGCCGCGCCAGCAGCAGCAGGATATCCATCGTTTGCGCTCACCTTCAGGAAGTCGATGTTCGGCAGCCTCACGCACGCTACCCGGCGATGACGCTCCTCCTGCACACGATACCAGCCCCGCCATCGTCCGCGCCGCCCCGACAGGCCATCCACCCTGACGCACCGCCTCACTAGCCCCAGCGGATGAACCCGCCTGCCGCAACCGATCGAATCGCCTGTAGGATGGGGACGGTGAAACGCCCTGTGCGGGGTGCTTCAGCAACGGGACCTTGAGCCAATCAATCGGGATAACTGGATAATCCGCGCCACTTCCATTTCGGGCACCCAGGCTGCACGATGGAAAGATGGGGATGCCGTGCACGAGGCTCCTCCCTGAGCGTGGCATCGGTCCTCGTTCTCCCGCCGACGGTGGCTTGTGCCAGTCGTGTCGGATTGCCGACAGTCTTCCGCCGCAAACCAGCATTACAGCGAGAGGGGGTGACGCAGCCACAGACACTGACTGCCGTCTTCACGTGATCAGGAGAAAGCCCCATGTCGCGGATCCATCGCCTCTTGTCCATCACCGTCCTCGCCCTGCTGGCTGCGCTGTCCATGCAGGCTGGCTCGGCCCAGATGATGCATTTCTCGCTCGACATCACGATCGAAACCGAAGACGGCTCGGCCATCCCGGCCGGCACCGTCTGCATCGACAGCGTCACTGGTGGCCAAACCTGCCAGGACATTCCGGATGGCACCCCCTCGGGCCGCGACTTCCTCTTCACCGGCCTGCCCGACGGCGAGCACACCATCACCGTCAATGCCGGTGACTATCTCGAAGCAGTTGACTACGCCGATGCTGGCGATCCGGCCACCGAAGTCACCATCGTGCTCTACATGGAAGAGACACCAACCGACCTCCCGAACACGGGTGCCGGGATCACCGCTGACTCCAATGGCATGCTTGCCAGCCTCCTGATCACCAGCGCCACCGTCGTCGCCCTCGCGTCAACCATCGTGCGCCGCCCCCTGACCCGTCGCTAACCAACCATCAAGGAGAGACCCTGTCATGGACCCACGCCGCTTCGATCGCCTGACCCAATCGCTGTCCGGCCGCGCCAACCGCCGCTCGATGTTCAAGCTCGGTGGCGCCGGACTCGCCGCAACCGTGCTTGGCTCGCTGGGGCTCGGCAGCGCCTCGGCCCGGCAGGCCGGTGGTGCTCCCTTCACCGTGATTCGCACCTACAAGCTCGAAGGAACCTACGATCAGGTCACCCAGGCCATCAACTCCGGCTACCTGCCCACCCTTCAGCAGGAACCTGGCTATCTTGGCTATAGCCTGGTCACCACGTCCGAAACCGAAATCACGACCATTGCCACCTTCGCCAGCCAGGCCGACTACGACAACGCCTCGGCAGACGAGGGCGACTGGGTGGCCCAGAACCTGGCGCAATACCTGCCCGCCCCTGCCACCGTGCAGAAGGGCAACGCCGTGATCTGGACGGTCAACACGGACGAGGTCTGCGGTGATGGACCGGCCCCGACCGAGGCTCCCGCCACAGAAGCCCCAACCGAAGAACCGTGTACCGGCATCGGTTGTACCTGTAACGGTGGTGTCGAAGGCGCGTGTGACGAGGGTCTGGTCTGCTGCCAGAGCCAGATGGGTGGCGGCCCGATCCCGGGCGGCGAGGGCATGTGCGCCGCCGAGGATGCCTGCGGCGACGGTGACGCCACGCCGGTGTCATAGCACTCCGAACATCGGAATTCCGGACTCGCTCAATCTTCAGGAGTAGCCGGAAACGCAGAGAGCTGGCGCCATGGCGCCAGCTCTCTTGCTGTCATTGGGCCGACGGGTTGTATTTGGCGGTAACGACCGGCACAATGGAACACCTGTTCTGATTGCATCCGGAGAGGTCTCATGCCAGTCGCCGATCATCTGCTCGCACCGGTCCGCTCGCTCGTGCTCGACCTCCCTGGCGTCGAAGAGGTCGGTGAAGGCTCGGTCGGTGATCCGGTCTGGAAGGTACGAGGCAAGATCTTCGTGATGCAACACGGCCACGAAGGGCGACCGAGTCTCTGGTTCAAGGCCCCGGCAGGCATGCAGGAAGCGCTGGTGTCCCAGCAGCCTGACCTCTGGTTCCGTCCCCCATATGTGGGCAACAAAGGTTGGGTAGGAGTCTGGCTGGATAAGGATCTCCCCTGGCCTGAGGTGCTCGACCACATCGAGGAAGCCTGGGAGATGACCGCCAGCAAGACCCAGGTGAAGCAGCGGGCCGCCGCCCCGCCGGATGCCCGGCCATGACGAGCACCCTGTCAGCATCCCAGGTGGCCGTGCTGGAGACGCTCCGCGATATTTGCCTGAACTACCCGCAGACCTCCGAGGAAATCAAGTGGGAGAACCCGGTCTTTCTGGTTCACGGCAGGATCTTCGTGCTCGTGTCGGCTGGAGACGATGATCGGATGGCGATCTGGGTGAAGGCCGGCAAGGGCGTTCAGGAAGCCTTCGTCGGCGCCGATTCGGAGCGGTACTTCCGTCCACCTTATTTCGGGCCGAAGGGCTGGCTCGGGGCCTGGCTCTCGGCCAGCAGCCAGCCGATCTGGCCGGTAATCGAAGACCTGATTGACGAAAGCTTCCGCCTGGTCGCCCCGAAGCGAGTCGTCGCCCTTCTCGAGCAACCGCGTCCATCCGATGGGTCCACCCCGCTGCCCGGATCGTTGCCAGGGTAGCCACGGAGCGTGCCCGCCATGATCCGGCGGCACAGGAGGTTCAGGCGTGCTCCAGCGCCTGCTGCAACAGGGACCGGCGCAATGCGTCAGGCTCGGTCGATTCCAGGTCGCGCAGCAGCGAAATCAGGTCAGGGTCACGACTCACGACAACTTGCATCGCGACGAGTCCATAGAGATCGAGCAGACCGGTGGTCCGGA
>JAEZJB010000301.1 GCA_023415845.1 Chloroflexota bacterium
GCCTTCACGGCCGATTCACATCTCCCCGCCAGACTGAAAACATCGCAGCCGACACCTGTCGCCCTGCCTCTTCAGAAAGGATCTCAACATGTCCCGACGTTCCGTCTTCGCCGGTCTCGCCGCTCTCACGATCGTGGCCTTCACGCTGGTCGCCATCTTCGGCCCTGACCGTGATCGCCAACCGAACACGGTCGAAGTCATCCAGGCGGTCGATGACCAGGGTCAACCCGTCGCTGGCGCCAGCACCATCATCATTGAGCGGGGTGGGCATGGATTCTTCCCCTTCGGCATCTTCTTCATCCCATTGGGTATCCTGTTCTTCTTCGCCGTCCTCCGCCTGTTCCGCGGCCCTCGCTTCGGCGGACCAGGCCCGTGGCATGGCAACCGGGAGGAGTGGCTGAACGAGTGGCATCGCCGTCAGCACACACCGGCCAGGGACACCAGCGGCACACCGATCTCAACGTCGCCGTCAGCAGGCGAATCGTCCACAGACCCACATCCCGGTTCCGTGTCCTGATCGATCCCGTCTCACTCGTTGCACCGTCTCGCCAGGAGCCGCCACCCATGACCACCGTGCTCTTCATCGAAGACGACCAGGCACTGGCCCGGCTGGTGCACGACTATCTCGATCGGAATGGCTTCCGCACGATCACAGCCGCTGGCGCCGTCTCCGGGCGCCAGCGGCTGGCCAGTGATCAACCCGACCTGCTGGTCCTCGACCTCGGCCTGCCGGATGGCAACGGCCTCGACATCCTTCGTGACCTGCGGCGAACCACCATGCTGCCCGTCATCATCCTCACTGCTCGCGGCGAAGAGGTCGATCGAATCGTCGGCCTCGAACTCGGCGCCGACGACTACATGGTCAAGCCGTTCAGTCCCGGCGAACTGGTCGCCCGCATCCGGGCGGTCCTGCGTCGCACCGACCCTACGACTCAACCCGCCGAACGACTCGTCATCCGCGACCTGGACATCGACCTTCCTCGCATGCGCGTCAGCCGGTCAGGCTCACCAATCGACCTGACCGCCACCGAGTTCGCGCTGCTCTCCACCATGGCCCAGCAACCGGGGCGCGTCTTTACCCGCCAGCAATTGCTCCAGGCCGTCCACGGCACGCTGGTTGAAGCCTACGAACGCGCCATCGACGCCCACATCAAGAACATCCGCCGCAAGCTGGAACCAGGCGACGGGTACATCCAGACGGTCCACGGCGTCGGCTATCGGGTCACCGATGCCGCGTAGATTTTCCGGCGGCCCTCCACCTCGCCCACCTTGGTGGCCCGAAGGCGAGCCGTGGCCCCCCAACCACCGTCCCCGCCGTGGAGCCCTGCTCGGCCGGCTCTTTGTCATCCTCGGCCTGGCACTCATTGGCTTGATCATCGTCGCCAGCGCCATCCTCAGCCACATGCGGGAAACCATCGGCACGCCCGGTCCCGATGGCCCCCCACGCTTCATCGGCCCGTTGCTGCTGTTGTTCATCGGCACACTCGCGTTTCTGGTCATTCGCAAGATCGTCCGCTCCTTTCGTCCGCTCACCGAGCTTGCCGACGCTGCCCAGCGCGTGACCGAAGGCGATTACTCGGTCCGCGTCACCCCACGTGGTCGCGACGTTTCCGGCATGGTTGTGGCGTTCAACACCATGACCGCCCGCCTGGAGCAGAACGAGCAGCAACGTCAACGCCTGCTTGCCGACATCGCCCACGAACTCCGCACACCCGTTTCAGTCGTGCAGGGCACCGTGGAGGCGATGCTGGATGACGTCTATCCCCTCGATCGCGCTCACCTCGCCCCGATCCTTGACCAGACCCATGCCATCGCCCGCTTGCTCGAAGACCTGCAAACCCTCGCCACCACCGAGGCGGGCACCCTGTCCCTCCATCGTTCGCGCAGTGATATCGACGAACTGGTTCGGGGGTGCGCCAGCAGCTTCACACCTGTGGCGTCGAAGAAAGGGGTGAAACTGCGCGTGGAAGCCGCCAGCCATGCCGAACTCGATGTCGATCCCATCCGCATCCGGCAGGTCATAGACAATCTGCTGACCAACGCGATTCGCTACACCCCGGCCGGCGGTGAGATCGTGGTGGGCACCGTCGCAGCCAGTGATATGGTCGAAATCTCCGTATCCGACACCGGCCAGGGCATGGCCCCGCCCGACGTGGCGAAGATGTTCGATCGCTTCGTCAAGTCGGCGGATTCCGGCGGCAGCGGGCTCGGGCTCGCCATCGCCCGCGGCCTCGTTCAGGCCCACGGCGGCACCATCGCGGCCACAAGCAACCAGGGTCGCGGCACGACCGTGACCATCACCCTCCCACGTCGGATCGAAGTCTAGGTCGTCGGGCCCCAGACGCTGCTACCATGCGGGCAGGATGCTGATCGCCCCGCGCCAAAGGATCTCACTAGCATGGCAGTCTCGACCTCCCTCGACCCCCGCATTGGCACGTTCCACGAGGAAGCCCTTCGCCTGTTGGCGGACGACTCCCCTCCCAACCGCGAACGGATCGCTCAACTGCTCCAGCAATTGGCGCTCCAGCCGGACATCCTGCCTGCCATCGATCTCGAACGGCTCCACAACACGGGATCGAGTGCAACCATCCTCGCGCAGGGGCCAGACGCTCAGGGTGCCTTGATGCTTCTGCACCTGCCTGCCGAAGCTCCCACCCCGATCCATAACCACAACACCTGGGGTGTGGCCGTCGTCGTTGCCGGTGTCAACCATTACTGGCGCTGGGAACGTCTCGATGACCTCTCCGACCCCAATCATGCCGAGCTTCATCTCGCCGACGAGTTCGAACACGGTCCCGGCGAATATGTCCTCTGGGGCGATCCTCCCCACGACCTCCACGCCCAGCAGGGGGTCGGCGAGGCTGCCTGGGAATTCGTGTTCTTCGGCCGCAATCCCAACCTCCAGCCGCGCGCCTACTTCGACCCCACGACCGGTGCGATCACCTATGCTTCTGCCACCGACCAGATGCGATAGTCCCGCCTGAGCGGGGCGCACCACTCCTCACCACCTGTCCGATACTGGAGGATGGGAACCAGTAGGCACGACAGGGACACTCGCATGCATCCGTTCGTTATCGACCCGCACCACCTTCCACCACCATCCGCACTGACCGGCGCCGTCATCACCCAGGCCCTTCGCGTTCCTGGCGGCGGTCGCCTGCGCAAAGGCCAGGTGATCGATCCCGCCGCGCTTGACCTCATCGCTCGCCTGGACCACCCGGTTCACGCCATCCGGCTTGACCCCGGCGAAATTCACGAAGACGAAGCGGCCCGCCGCCTTGCCGCCCTCGCCATCGGGTCAGGTCTCACCGCCCGCGAACCGGTCCAGAGCCGGGTCAACATCATCGCCGCCACCAAGGGCCTGCTCCGGGTCGATCCAGAGGCGGTTGAAGTCGTCAATCGCCACGAGCCACTGGCCCTGTTCACCGTGCTTGACCGGCTGCCGGTCGTGCCCGGTAAGATCGTTGCCGGCGCCAAGATCGGCACCGTCGCCATGCCGGAAGCTACCCTGCGACACGTTGAGGAACTGGTTGCCTCGCGCAAACGCCCCATCCTCCAGGTCAAGCCGTACCAGCCGCACCTGGTCGGCGTTGTCGTCACCGAGGGCCTGGCCGAAAAGCTGCGCGACCGCTTCGAGCAGTCCGTCCGGCAGAAAATGTCGTGGTATGGCAGCAGCATCCTCCGCTTCGACTATGTACCCAACCAGGGCCACGCTGTCAGTACGGCCATCGAGTCGCTCCTCGCCGATGGCGCATCCCTCATCCTCACCGCTGGCGGCAACATGATGGACCCGCTCGATCCCACGCTGGTGGCAATGCCGGACCTCGCGGCCGAGGTCGTCCGCCTCGGGGCTCCGGCGCACCCCGGATCGATGTTCTGGCTGGCCGACCTGAACACCCGAGACACGTCCATCGTGAATCTCGCGTCCTGCTCCATGTATTCGAAGGCCACCGTGGCCGATCTCGTGCTGCCCTGGATCATGGCCGGGGAACGAGTGACCAGCGCCGACATTGCGTCGCTTGGCTACGGCGGGCTTCTGGATCGCGATATGGGCTGGCGCTTCCCCAACTACGAGGTTGAAACCGTCGACGAACCCGACGAGATCTGAATGCCCGCGCGAATCGCGCCCCCTTCCGACCAAATCAGCACAGACGTTCGGGGTACACTGGAGAGTCGACGGCCATTGTGCCACCGCCTCCAGTCACCCGGACTCCGATGAGCGTCGTCCTGCCCGCCACCCACCATCCCCCAGATACCTGGCAACAGGCCGTCATCACGTCCGACGCCCACTCGATCCGCGTGCTCGCCCCTGCCGGCTCAGGCAAGACCGAGACGCTTGCCCGCCGCGCCGCGCATCAGATCGAGTGCGGAATCCTGCCGCATCGAATCCTCATCCTTACCTTCGACACCCAGGCTCGCAGTTCGTTCGAACGCGCGCTCCAGCGCCTTGAGGTTCCCGGGAACGTTGAGATCCGCACGCTCAACGCGTTCGGGCTGCGCATCCTTTCCAGCATGTTCCCGGACGAACGGAATCGCACCGCCCAGGTCTTCCACGGGTCAACCGAGCCGCTCCTCAAGGCGCTCGCCGACAGCACCGAAGGCGGAGTCCTGGTCGAACTGTTCACCACGCTCAAGAGCCATCTCTTTGACCCTCGCCAACTGGACAAGCGTGAACTGACGCGCTGGGTGCAGAAACACTACACCCGCCTCGTTCCCGAACGCTTCCTGAAGGACCATCCGGACGAAGCGAAGCCGTTTGCGCAGCAACTCGCTCGTGAGTTCGTCCGCTACGAAGAGTCGCTCCGCGCTCGCAAGATCATCGACTTTGAAGATCAGAAGCTCCGCACCTACGCCCTGCTCGCCGCCAATACCCATGCCGCCGATCGCGTCCGTAGCCGTTACGACGAGGTCATCGTCGACGAGGTCCAGGACATCAATCCGCTCGACCAGAAGCTGATTGAACTCATTGCCCGCGACGCCAACCTCGTCATCACCGGCGACGACGACCAGGCGATCTACGGTTTCCGGTGGGCGTCGGCCGACTACCTGATCCGGCCCGACAAACCGTTCGCCCGTGACTTCACGTCGTTCGAGCTCCGCACCAACTACCGTTGCCCCCGCGTCATCCTCGCTCGCTCATCGCAATTGATCCGGCAGAACCGCAATCGAGTCGCCAAGCATCCCGAATCAGGCGTCGACGCGCCAGGCAACATCATTCTCACCCCGGCCGATGACCAGCTGGCAGGCTCCCGACTTCTCGTCGAGCACATTCGTGACAAGGTCGCCACCCACGACGAGCTGGGCTGGGGCGACATCGCGATCCTGGCTCGCCGCAATCAATACCTTGACGAAATGCAGGTCCAGTTGATCACCGCCGGCATTCCCCATGTCGTCAAATCCGGTCGCGATCTCATCCGCACCTGGACCACCGCACTCAGCCTCCTGGATCTCTCGACCGCCATCCGCGAAAACGGTCTCACTCGCCACGCTGGCTTCAGTCCCGCCGTCGCCGCCTACACCTGGTTTCCTCGCCTGCTCCGGGAAGACGCCGGGCGGCTCGCCGATCTCCGCCTCGACGGGCTCCTTGCCGAACTGACCGCCTTTGGTATCACTCCTGCCGCCCAGACCCGATTTCAGGACGCGCTCGCATTGCTGTCCCGGCAAAAATCCGTCGCCCTCGAGTTGTCCATCATCGAGAGCCGGTTCCTTGGCATCGACACCTCCGACCGACGCGCCCGGTCCGGGCAGCAGGAAGGCGACGAAGACCGGGTGCAGGACCTCCCGCTGGAACTACTTCGCACCATCCTCAGCAAGGGTGAATCATCCCGCGAGCAGGCCATCGACCGCCTCCGCGGATTCATCGAACG
>JAEZJB010000306.1 GCA_023415845.1 Chloroflexota bacterium
GGATCGGCGAGCGGCATCACGTTCACTTCGAGCAGCTGGCGGGGGACATCCGTCCGCTCCCCGGCACACTCGACCTCCTCGCAACACTCACCGAACTTGGCGTGCCATGGGCGATCGCCACCAGCGGGCACATGCGCTATGCGCGACGGGGACTGGAACTCCTGGGCGTTCTCGACGGGCCTGCTCCGATCATCACCCGCGATCTGGTCGCCCGCGCCAAGCCTGATCCCGACCTCTTTCTCGCCGCCGCTGCCGCACTTGACGTCCCCATCCAGCAGTCGTGGGTCGTGGGTGATTCGATCTGGGACCTGCTGGCAGCGAGAAGGGCATTTGCACTTGGGATTGGTGTGAGATCGGGAGGCTACGGAGGGGAAGAACTGCGGGAGGCCGGTGCCTACCGGGTTTACCACGATCCCGGTGACCTGCTCAACCACCTCGAAGAAGTTGGGGTGCGAAATCGCTGACAGCCCCGAAAAGATCAGCAAGCCCAGGAAGTGACGCGGGCCGCGAGGTTTCGTTTTCAACTCAGGTGATCAGGCAGGCAGCGATGTCGCTGCCTGCCCGCCACTGTCGACCGGACCGAGAGTGTTTGCCGGTCAACTGGTTCATGAGGCGTGAGTTAGGCGAGGAACGAGGCAGGCTCATAGAGCGCAGCGCGGATGGCGGCCCAGAGATGCTTGTACTGCTCCCAGAGAGACTCGCCGAGGATGGACACCGTCACGCCGTTCAGGCGCTCGACTCCCTCGCACCGTGAGGCTCGATCGCACTGGGCCATCGTCAGAAAATCGAGTTCCAGCCGAGCGGGCTGATCGACCGTGTACAGCGGGACGTCACCAATCCGGCCGAGCGCCTGCCTGGCAGCTTCACGAATCTCGCCCACCGTGCGCTCGGGATGTCGGCAGATCGCCGAATTTCGACCCGAGGCTGACTTCACCGCGACCGTCTGGATCGTCTCCCCCAGGAACGCCCGGGCCTCGGCGCACGTCGTCTCATCGCCGGTCACCATCACCGTCGGAATTCCGAGTGAGGCCAGCACGAGGGCATTGAGACCGGTCTCGCCGTGCGGACGACCATTGACGCGAATCTCGTGGACCGCCACCCCGGCAATGGTGTGCGGATGGATGGCATGCAACGACTTGGCCATGGCGTGATAGCCGACGAAGATCGCGGCTGCGAAGGGCATCGAGTCGGCGCCTTCCAGTTGGCAATAGGGCCGGGCGTCGGCGGTCCCGGATACCAGCGTCGCCGCCGGATTCAATCCTTCGATCTGGAGGTTGCGCATGGGACCGTGCCCATCGACCACGAGGATCTCCTCGGCACCAGCCTCAAGTGCGCCTTCGATGGCGGCATTGGCATCACCCAGCATCAGGGCACGCCCGCGTGCGTATTCATACTGGCCAGGCATCATCATGTCGGCGTGGACCACGCCCGAGATCCCTTCGATATCGACGGACAGAAACACATTCACGATGAGGCACTCCTGGCAAAGGTGACGAACGATTTCCAACGGCCTGATCGTACCCGCCAGGCGAGAATCCGGGAAGGCGGCCCGCCCGCCCCCCGGTCGATTGGCCTGTCGACGCTTACGAAAGCCAAGTGCTAGTGTTCGAGCATTGGTCAGCCTGCAGGGCTGAGAACCGCCTTCCGCATCGAACAGGACGCCCACCAGTGACCACACCGCTTTCAATTCTCGACCTTGCCCCGCTCAGTGAGGGGATGACGGTTAACGACGCCTTGAAGCACTCGCTCGAACTGGCCCAGGCGGCCGAGCGGCTTGGGTACACCAGGTACTGGGTTGCGGAGCACCACAACATGCGCGGTGTCGCATCGTCCGCCACCTCGGTGTTGATTGGCTACCTCGCGGCTGGCACCACGACCCTGCGGCTCGGTTCGGGTGGCGTCATGCTCCCCAACCACTCGCCGCTGGTGATTGCGGAGCAGTTCGGCACGCTGGCGGAAATCTATGGTGACCGGATCGATCTCGGTGTTGGCCGGGCACCGGGCACCGACGGCTACGCGATGCGCGCGATGCGGCGGGACATGCGTGCGTCCGACGACTTCCCCACCGACGTGCAGGAGCTTCAGATCCTGCTTGGCACGCCGATCGAAAACCAAGTGGTGATTGCCAACCCCGGTATCGAAACCCATGTGCCGATCTACATCCTCGGATCGTCGATGTTCGGTGCGCAACTGGCAGCGCAACTTGGTTTGCCCTACGCCTTCGCCTCGCACTTCGCGCCGGATGCCCTCGTCGAAGCGGTTACCTGGTATCGCGAGCGCTTCCAGCCTTCGACCCAGCTCGACCAGCCCTACGTGATTGCCGCGGTCAATGCGCTGGTTGCCGACACCGACGAGCGAGCACGGTTCCTCTTCTCGTCCTCCATCCGCCGGTTTGCCGAATTCCGTCGCCCTGGCGGCAGCGGCATGATGAAGGAACCGGTCGACAACCTTGACGACTACGTCTCGCCGATGGAGAAGCAGATGGCGAACTCGATGCTGCGGTACGCCGCAGTCGGGTCGCCCGAGACGGTCAAGGCAGCGCTGGAGGAATTCACCAGGCACGCCCAGGCCGACGAACTGATCGTGGTCACGAACACCTTTGACCCGGCCGAACGCATCCGCTCCTACACCGACCTTGCCGAAGTGATGGGTATCGTGCCGGTGGCCGCGACGACCTGACCGGTCAAGGTTGGTGGGACGGTCAGAACGCACGACGCGACTTGCTGGACACAGCCGTTGACCTCACGCATGGAGGTTGCATCGGGGCGGCCGACATCCCGGTAGGGAGTCTCACAACCGGGCCGGGCGCAATCACCTGATCCGCTCACCGATTCTTCCCGGATGAGCGCCAGGAATGCTCATGAGTGTCGGGACGCAGATGGGCTGCCTCACCACCCGGTCGGCCGCCGCCTCAATCAGCCGTGCAGCTCTGTACGGACGGGGAATTCTGTATCTGGTGGCGAGATTTCGCCCTTTTGATGCGTACGATAGGTGACGCATCTCCGCTGTGGTGTCATCCAGGCCACATCGGAGACCGGTCGTGTCCACGGGCACCGGCTTAGGCTTCGCAATTTCAACGTTTGTAACAAAGCTCCGTTACCGGAAGAATTCATCACGAAAAAGGCCATGGAATCAACGGATTCCGAATTTCTGCAAATTTCCTACCGAATTTTGTGTTTTTCCGGATTCAGCTCTGGAGAGGAAACGCGTCCTCAGCTTCCAACCTGTAACGTCGCAAAGAGGTGGTGTTGCTGACGACCCGGCGCCCGCTCTCCTTCCGTCCGACCTGCAGGGTCACTGCCATGCTTTGGTAAGATGACGCATCAATCCCGGATGGTCCCGGCCCGGAGTGTTCACCCGGTCGGTCGTTCGTCACCTTGGAGCCAACTCCGTGTCCCAGATCCCTTCCATCACGCCAATCGTTCAGGCGGCCTACGATGCTGCCGCCACCCTTCCCGATGCTCAGGGTCGCTTCGGACGCTTTGGTGGCACCTTTGCTCCCGAGACCCTGATGCCCGCCATCGCCGAGCTGATCGACGCCTACGAAGAGGCGAAGAACGATCCTGCTTTCCGGGCCCAGATCGATGAACTTGCCCGCCAGTATGTTGGACGTCCGACGCCGCTCTACGAAGCGAAGAATTTTGCCGAAGCCGTGGGTGGCCCCGAGGGGCCGCGAATCTTCCTTAAACGCGAGGACCTTGCCCACACCGGTGCCCACAAGATCAACAACGCGCTGGGCCAGGCCCTGCTGGCGAAGCGGATGGGCAAGCAGCGGATCATTGCTGAAACCGGCGCCGGTCAGCACGGTGTCGCGACTGCCACCGCCTGCGCCCTGCTCGGGCTCGATTGCATCGTCTACATGGGCGAGGTCGACATCCAGCGCCAGTCGCTCAACGTCTTCCGCATGAAGCTCCTCGGAGCCGAGGTCGTCTCCGTCACGTCCGGATCGAAGACGCTCAAGGATGCGATCAATGAGGCGATCCGCGACTGGGTGACCAACGTCGACACCACCTTTTATATCTTCGGGACCGTGGCGGGCATGCACCCCTATCCGATGATGGTGCGCGACTTCCAGTCGGTCATCGGGCGGGAAGCGCGGGCCCAGTGCCTCGAGCAGACCGGAGCATTGCCGGACTCGATCATCGCCTGCGTCGGTGGCGGCTCAAATGCGATGGGCCTCTTCTATCCCTTCCGGCAGGACACCGACGTCGAAATCGTCGGCGTCGAAGCGGGTGGCCACGGTGTAGACTCGGGTTCCCATGCGGCAACGCTGGTTGCGGGCGAGGAAGGCGTGCTCCACGGGTCGTGGTCGTATGTCCTGATGGACGACAACGGCCAGATCGTCGAAACCCACTCCATCTCGGCCGGTCTCGACTATCCGGGCGTCGGTCCTGAACTTTCCTATATGAAGAGCACTGGCCGGGCGCGGTTTGTCGCCATCACCGATGCGGAAGCGCTCGACGGCTTCAAGCTCCTCTGCCGCACGGAAGGCATCATTCCCGCCCTCGAATCCAGCCACGCCCTCGCCTACGCCGCCAAGTACGCAAAGGAACTCGGCGCCGGCAGGACCATGATCGTTAACCTTTCTGGCCGCGGTGACAAGGACATGCACACCGTTGCTGAAGCCCTCGGAGTGACCCTGTGACGGAGACTGTCGCTTCCACCAGCCGCATTGCTGACGCGTTCGCCCGACTCAAGGATGAGGGCAAGACGGCACTGATGCCGTTTCACACGGCAGGCTTCCCGACCCTGCCGCTCAGCCGCGAGATCATCCGGTCACTGGTCGATGCCGGAGCGGACCTGATCGAAATCGGGGTTCCATTCTCCGACCCGCTTGCCGATGGGTCGGCTGTGCAGGGAACTGGCCAGAAGGCGCTCGAGAACGGGACGACCCCGGCGGATTGCATCCGGTTGGTCAAGGACCTGCGCTCCGATGGCGTGACGGTGCCGCTGTTGCTGATGGGGTATTACAACCCGATCCTGAAATACGGAATCGATCGCTGGGTGGCCGACTGCGCGGCGGCCGGTGTCGATGGCTTCATCGTGCCAGACCTGCCCATCGAAGAAAGCGAAGCCCTGCGCGAAGCCTGCGAGCGACACGGCCTCGACCTGATCTTTATGGTGGCACCGACCAGCACCGATGAGCGGCTGGCGATGGCAGGCCAGAAGGGATCGGGCTTCATCTACTGCGTCTCGGTGACCGGCGTGACTGGTGCACGGGACAATCTCGCCGCCAACCTGAGTGACTACATTGCCCGGATCCGCTCACACACCGATCTTCCGCTGGCGATCGGGTTCGGGATCTCGAAGCCGGAACATGTGGCGTCGGTCGGTGAAATTGCCGACGGGGCGATCGTGGGAGCTGCCCTGATCAACGCCCTGAACGAAGTCGATGATGACGCCAAGCCGGCTCGGGCGGCAGAGTTCGTCTCCTTCCTGCGCGGGACATGAGCAGCGTCCCATCCCCCAGTGACCTCGGCGCACTCGTCGGCCAGAGCATGATGCTCAGGTTCGAAGGCCCTGTGTTCACCGAGGAGGCACGAGCGACCTTCCGCGAGGTTCGGCCGGGCGGGGTCATTTTCTTTGCCGACAATATCACCTCCCGGGCTCAGGTCCATGCCCTGACCGCCGAGTTGCAGGCCGTGGCCGCGGACCTCGGAATGCCGCCATTGCTGATCGCGGCGGACCAGGAAGGTGGCATCGTCTCGCGCTTGCCTGCAGATATGGTGACTCCGCCGGGCGCCATGGCGTTGACCGCCACCGGAAATCGCGCCGATGCCGTCGCAGCGGCCAGGATCACCGGGCGGCAGCTGCGCGACGTTGGCATCAACGTCAACTTCGCACCGGTGGTGGATGTCAACAACAATCCCCGCAATCCCGTGATCCGGACGCGGTCGTTTGGGGATACGGTCGAGAAGGTGGTCAGCGGGGCCCTCGCGGTTATCGAGGGCCTGACGGAGGAAGGCGTTATCTCCTGCGTCAAGCACTTCCCGGGTCATGGCGACACAAACGTCGACTCGCATCTGGGTTTGCCGGTCATTCCGCACGACATGGAGCGGCTCCGGGCAATCGAACTGGCGCCTTTCACGGCGGCAATTGCGGCTGGCGTCCCCGGCGTGATGACCACCCATATCGTGTTCCCGGCGCT
>JAEZJB010000321.1 GCA_023415845.1 Chloroflexota bacterium
TCGCCACTCTCGTCACGCCGCCCATCGCCGCCGGCAGCCACCACGACGGCGACGACGAGTGCGATGAATACCGAGATCCCCTCCGGGCCGGATGCAATCATCCCGCCAATGGCGGTTCCGAGCACGGCGGCCCACAGTGAGACCTGCCGTGATTGCGGCAGTCCGGCACGCAGGAGGGCGACGACTGCAAGCAAGGCGAAGAAGACGATGAGGATAGCGGGGTCGATTGTGCGCGAGGCGAACACCAGCGTCGGGGAGACAGCGGCCAAGGTCGCCATGCCGAGCGTGACCGGTCGAGAGACCCAGGGGCGAAGGGCAAATACGAGCAGCACCAGGGCGATACCGACGACGACTCCGCCTGACCGAGCGATGGCATCCGTCACTCCGAACAGGAAGAACATGGCTGTCTGGAGCAGTGAGAAGAGCGGGGAGATGACTGGCAACGACTGCCCGGCAGGCATGGGACGACCGGTATAGAGGATCCAGGCGTCGTAGGCCCAGCTGCCTTCGCGCTGGGAGAGCACGAAGGCGTCGAGATCGGCGAAGCGCAAGGCAACGGCGATGATGACAATAACGGCCGACCAGATGCCGAACCAGCCCAACCTGCCCACATCGAGCCGTCGGTCGAGGGGAGACGAATTGTTCTCCGGCAACGGGGCCGTGTTCTCGTTGCTGCTGGGGATATCGCCTGGCGCGTCGGAAACGGTCACCATGTCATCCTTCCGTGACGAGCGATTACTCGCCATAACGAATGTCGTTGTAATAGGGAAGCAGATCGTTGCGAATGAACAATGTGAAGCGGTAGGGATTCAGGCCCTCCGGATTCTCGCGGTAGAAGAGCAGGCGGAAGAGGCGCTGTTCGCCCTCTGGGGTCGTCTGGGTCATGATGGAACTCCAGATCGACTTTGTGATGTCCCATACACCGCGGGGATTGGTCTCCAGTTGCCAGGCAGAACTCGATGGTGTGAGTTCGGGGGCAATGGCAAACATCCGGTAAATGGCGTACTCGGGTTCGTGCCAACGCAGAACGAGAGGTTGCGCCGTGTATCCCTCGATTTCGCTGGGAGCGGTGCAACCACGTCCGCCGTCGCTATTCGCGATGACAACCGGAGGCAAGGTTGATGGATTGTTGAGATCGCTATCGCTGATCTGCCGAGCGCCGGGATTATCACGGAAATACCAGGTCAGGGGCCAGGCCGTACAACTGTTGTAGCCGATTTCCAGGGAATCGTTGCCGAACGCGAGCCATGAAAGCTCGGTCAGATCGTCGTCCATTTGCTTGAGATCGGGCGCCGTGGTGTTGTAGATGAGCGTGTCTTTGGCGATGTCACCTTCGAGGAAGGCAAGTCGGAAGCCTGTATGGAACTGGTAGAGGCTGGACACGATGATGACGGTTGCGACGACGATGTTCGCAGTCTGCCGCCAGCCGGCCACGATGTAGCAGCAGACCACAAGGACCAGACCGACGAGCGGAATCAGGGCCAACAGCCACCATTCGTCGAGGGCGGCCGTGGTGAGCGTGCGAGCACCGCCCACCGTTCCATCGCTGCCATAGCGGCCGTAGGTCAGACGGGCGGCTTCGAGGAACCACGCACCCGCCACGATGAGCAGACCGGCAACCGCGCCCACCCCGATCTGGCGGCGGGTAAAGCCCAGTACGCGATCGGCCGGCAGGCGGCGAGACCAGGCGATTGCTCCCCGGACTACCTCATCGAAGAGCAGAGCGCCGAGGAGGATGGCGGGCAGGAGGAAATGCAGGATCAGCCATGGCATTTTCTCGCCAGCCCATGAGAGGACGGCGAACAGGAAGACAAACCAGACCAGCAGGTAAGCGGCGAAGAAAAGGCGAGAGTACGAGCGATCGCCGCGAGCAGCCTTGACCAGTCGCCACACCACGACGGCGCAGGCGACGGTGCAGAGGAAGATTGCCAGCCACTCGTACTGGAATGACTCGGTGATGAAGTAGAACCAGGGCTGGTTCCCGCGCCGCTCGTCATGCTGACCCAGCCAGTAAAGCAGTGTGCCGTCTGTGGCGTAGGTTGAGGTGGCGATGCCATCCAGATTGGTGAAAAGGGTGGTGAAAAAGGCAAAGAAGGTGAAGGCGAGGATGACGAGACCAATCACCAGGCCTTCCCAGTCCTTCAATGCCGACATGACTCCATGTTCGAGCGAACCTGGAGCACTATGACCAAAAATGGCTTCGAGGTAGCCGGCGGAGCCAACCTGATCGCGCACCGACCTTCTCATCACCACCCAACAGGCGGCCAGAAAGCCAATGCCAATAAGGAGCGCGCCAATGATGAACGGATTGGACAGCAGGTCCTGATAGTACTGCGACTGTTGGGCGGGCGTTGGATTGCTCCAGGGAATGTCCGGAGTAGGTGGCCAGTCGAAGATGCGGCGGGCGGCGAGCAACAGGACGCCAGCCCCGGCCGTAGCCAGCACGACCGGAACGAGTGGACGCAGGGCCCCCCACAGCAAGCCGACGAAAATCACCCCGACGAATGCGAGCAGAATGGCGAAGGCGATCTCGTGGTTGGTGAGGAGGAAGGCAACGGTGAGAAAGGCGGTAAACATCCAGCGGCGCTGGGGACGTTCGATATAGCGAAAAATGCAGATGGTCAGGAGCAGCGCCCCGAGACAGGTATATGGATCGTGCCGGATATAGCGGGTGTAATAGAGAAACGACGGTGAGATCAGGAGCATGAAGCCCGCAGCAAGCGCGCCCCACCGGCCGAGAAATCGGACTCCGCGAAGCAACCACGGAGCCGCAACCAGCAGGACTCCGGTCAGTGCGGGCAGAAACCGAGACGTAGCGTCGGAATCTCCGAACAGGAAATACACCAGCGCGTTGGCATGGAACAGGAATGGTCCGTGCGACAACGGATTGTGGACATACGGGATATCCCCGGTAGCGAAGAACCAGGAATAGTAGGTGTGAATTGACTCGTCGTGGTGGAGTGTGCGGTATTCGAGATTCCAGAAGCGGGTGATGATCGCCAGAGCGATGAGGACGAGCCAGACCAGGGCTTCGAGCGACAGCCCCCGGGTGCGGGCGAAGCTGACAGGCGGCGAATGGTAGTTAACCGTTGAAGGGGTGCCGGTGACCACGAAGGCGTCTCCAGAGCAGGCAGGCAGCACTCCAATCGGGATGCTGGCGACGAGAATGAGACTCGCATTGGGCAGGCAAACGTGGCCATCCCGTGCATGACTGACAGAGTGTAGCGCGTCCTGTCCTCTCCGAAGCTCGAAACTGGCTTGCGTACAGTCGCCTACGAGATTGTGAACGAAAGGACGGTGGCAGCGGTTACATCGGATAACCGATTATCATCTCCACCAACCTGCCGGTCGCGGCAGATACCAGTCACCATTCGAGCGCAGAGAGGGTAGCGAACATGACGGACGGCATTGCTGGCACTGAGGACAAGGCGGCCGAGCAGGAGCAACTTGCTCGAGAAATCGGCGAGGAACTGACGGACGCGTTCGTCGCATACATTCGCGGTGATGTCGCATTCGAAGACCTCACATTTGGGGTCTATGATGCCTTGAGTGACCTTCACGTGATTGCGAGTGGCGACTACGTGCTCGAAGAGGATTCAGACGACGACGCCAGTGGCGACGAGGCATCAGACGAGGAATAACCCCGGTCGGCCCGAAGGCAGGCCACCGGTCCAACTTCCGATGCTCTGACTTGTGCAGGAAATCACAACCCAAACTGGTTGCCGGGCGATCCATCCTCGCCAGGCAACCAGTTTCCAATTTCCGACGTAGTAGGATAGACGTTGGGGAGCGACCCGCCTCCGTTGCCTCTGGATCCCGAGCCGTCCCCAACTCTCCCTCATCATGTTGCTCATTACCTCACGGTCCAGCCTGGATTTAGGCCATGCATCCTCTCGTACTCATCCTTCCCATTGTGATCCTGATTTCCTGGGCGCGCCTCATCCGACCCGGCAGCAATCGCCTGCAAGGTCGCGTCATCCTGGAGACTCCACTTCCGCTGCTGGCGAGAATCAGAATGCATGCCTTTCCGGCACTGATGGCACTGGGCATTGGCGGTGCGCTCGTGCTTCGTGATGACATGCCGGTTTGGGGGCTCAGCCTTCCGCTCCTCTCCGACCTCCTGATGATCGCGATCCCGGTGAAGTACACGCTAACGGATGAAGGCATTCGCCTTGGCTTGGGAACATTCCGCCGGTGGACCGAGTTCACTGGTGTCCGCCGCGCGCCAGGAGGTGCACATCTGCTCGGACTGGCGCGGAGATCCAGCTTTCACATTTGGCTCTCTGGCTCGCGCGGTGACGATGAATTCCTCCAGTTCCTGCGGCAAACCATAAAGGGGGCTTACAAGGGAACTGGCGCGGTCATCCCCTTCCCGGTTCAGGACCCCTCCAGGCGTCTTCCCGAAGATCGGGTTGCTGCACAGGGATAGTTTCGTTGGACTCACAACACACCATGAGACCCGGCGCCGTTGCGCCGGGTCTCATCATCAACAGCAATTGCGAACCAACCGTCTAGCGGAGGCTGGTGTCTTCGGCGAGTTCAAGCGCCAACAGACCGGCATTGAATATCTGTTCGGCGTCGATGCCTACCTTCTCGTAAAGCGCCTGGCGAGCACCGGACTGGCCGAACTCATCCACACCCAGGGGAACTACGGGCACTCCCCAGACAGATCCCAGGAAGGCGAGTGAATGGGAGGCTCCATCCTGGACGGTTACGATTGGAGCACGACGCTCTTCTGCAGGAATGAGCGTGGCAAGATGCCCGACATCGAGCGGTGAACGCGCATCTCTCAACTGTGCCCGGCGAGCATCTCGAACTGCGGTGTAGAGCCGATCCGGACTGGTGACGACGATGACATTGGCAGC
>JAEZJB010000325.1 GCA_023415845.1 Chloroflexota bacterium
TCTCCCCACAGCGTTTTGAACTTCTCTCCAGCCGCCGGAAAGATGTCACACACGGCAATGATCTCGGCGTTCGGAATGGCGGCCAGCGCCGAGGCATGCGAATACGGCAGCACGCTCCGGCCACCCGACAGCGAGGATTTGGCCGGATTGATCGAGATGCCACTCAGCCCAATCAGGGCGCAACGATAGGTGGTCACGGCAGGAAGACTCCTCTACAGATCGATGATGCAAGGTCGAAGCGTTGGTTCACTTGGCCACGGTATTGGGATAATTCGCGCCGCATACCTCCATGTATGTCCCTCGGCAAGGGAGTTCGCCGCGCCTGGCGTCAGGAGAACCTGAACGAATAGAGACGCGCATCTCGCACATAGAACTTGAGTCGAATCACCTTCCCCGTGAGCGAGTCGAGCGATACCCGCTCTTGCCAGGTCACGGGCTGGGCCAGTCCATCCCCGTCCAGCAGGGCACTGGCAATCCGGTGATACCCAGGCAGGTGATGCCCTTCGGCGTTGAGCACGGCCACCGTCACGTAGCCGCCAGTTGATTCGGCGTTGATCGTCAGGCGACCACCCGGGCACACAAACGGCTTCGTCGTTAACCAGCCTTCGCCATCTACAGCCTCAACCGAGACAAATCCGTCTCGCCGCAACCGGCCAAGCCCGATTGAGAGATTCGACATCCGTTTGCCGTCGCCATGAAAATTGGTCGCCCCGCCGTAGTAGAACCACAGTTCATCGCCCATCTCCACGGGCGCTCGCGCGGTGTAGATCCCTCGCGAATCGAATGCCCCGGCACTCCCGCGCGGAATGAATGCCTTGCGATTGCCAGCACGCTCCCAGTGGACGCCATCACGGCTCACCGAGAGCTGCGTTTCAACCTCGGCGTCCATCCGCACCGAGGTCTCCTCTTCGTGGGCCGAGTACACCCACGTCAGGCCGAGATACATCCCCTCGTAATGGAACACGGACATCCCGTAGAACTCGGTTCCAGGCGGGTCGTCGCCGTCCGGAACCAGCACCACCTCCGGTTCGCTCCAGTGCACGAAATCGTCGCTCTCCGACCGACCGATCACCCGGATACCCCTGCCCACCGTGAAAATTCCAGGGCGGGTGTAGGCCACGTAGCGCTTCGCTCGCTCGTCCCACCCCAGCAGGGTGTGCGTGTCGCTGGTGCCTTCCAGCACCGGATTTCCTGCGTATGGCGTCCATTCCTCGCCATCTGGCGAAAACGCAACACAGACGCGGGAAGCTGACGTCTCGCCCATCTTTGCAAAATACAGACTCTTGAATCGCCGCCCCGGATCAGGATCGTGGCAGTCCTCGATCACGTTGATCAGGGCCATATCGAGGCTGAGCAGGTTGTTGTCGGTGTTTCCGCCAAACTCCACCAGACCCAGATTGGGCCGATTCCAGTGAATGCCGTCGTCCGAGGTGGCATACAGGGCGCGATAGTCGTTCGGACCATACCCCTGGTACCACATCCGAAACGTGCCGCTTTTCGCCGATCGCAGCACCGTCCCGAACAGGTTCAGCGACAGGCCATCGGCCGGAGTCGCGGGGTACAGAATCGGGTTGCCCGCATACTTCCGCACCGGGTGCAACACTCGCGTGATGTTCCAGCTGCGCTCGACAAGGTGGTCATCGATGAACAGTTGCGCCTGGGTCCCGATCTCGATCGCACCCGCCGAATCAGGATGTGCGGCATCTCCCATCTCACCGGCCTCCCTGCCGCGGGTTGAGTGCATCGTTCAGGCCGTCACCAAGGAAGTTGATCGCCAGCGTGATGACCCCCAGCACAATCGCCGGAATCGCAATCAGGTGTGGGTACTGCCGCCAGCTCGTCATGGCCGAACTGATCATCGAACCCAGGCTCGCTCCCGGCGGCTGGATGCCAATGCCGAGGAAGCTCAACGAGGCTTCCAGGGTCATCGCGCCCGACATGCCGAAGGTGAACGCCACGATCAGCGGGCTCAGCGAGTTCGGAATCAGGTGTCGCAACATCACGTGTCGCCCGGTGGCGCCCAGCGACTCCGCAGCCAGCACGTAATCCGCCTGCCGCAACGAAAGCACCTGTCCCCGGCTGAGCCTGGCGTACGACTCCCACATGATCAGCGAGAGAAGGCCAAACACCACCACGTAATCCACGTACACGGTGCTTGTCAGGAAGCCCCACCCCGTACGCTCTGACAGCGAACGCATGAAGTTTGAGACCGGGTCTTTCACCGAAATATTGATCAACGCCGCGAACAGCAGCACGGGAATGATCATCGTCACTTCGGTCACGCGCATGATGATGGCATCGGTCCAGCGCCCACGATAGGCCGCAATCGTGCCCAGCAGCACACCAATCGCCAGCGAAATCGTCGGCACCAGGATCGACACCAGCACTGCGGTGCGCATCGCATATAACAGCCGGGAGAGGTAGTCGCGGCCCACATTGTCGGTCCCGAGCCAATGGTCGGCGCTTGGAGGCTGCGAAATCTCCATCAGGTTCTGTTCGAGGTAGTCGTAGGGAGTGATGTAGGGTCCGATGATCGCGATCACATAGGTAATCGCCACGATCACGAGCCCCAGCATCGAGAGCTTGTTGCGTGTCAGGCGGCGAAACGCATCACGCCACAGCGAGCGGACCTTGATCTCCTCGCCCGCCCTGCCGAGGCGCTCCAGTCCCACCCGCTCATCCACTGGTGCTGGCACCAGGTCGCCAGGATCACTGACCGACACCTGGCTGGGAAGGTCTCGTTCTGGAATCACGCCACTCATAGCTTCACCCGCGGATCGAGTAGCGGATAGATCAGGTCCACGATCAACGTGCTGACCATCACCAGGAACGCCCCGAACAATGTGCATCCCAGCATCAGCGGATAATCACGCTTCAGCAGGGCGTCCACCGCCAACCGTCCATATCCCGGAATGCCGAAGATGCTTTCCACGAAAATCGAGCCCGTAATCAGTCCTGTCACCACCAGCCCAAGCTCGGTCGTCACCGGCGTGAGGGCATTTCGCAGCACATGCCCCACGGTCACCCGGTATTCGCTCAGGCCCTTGGCTCGCGCCGTCCGCACGTACTCGTTGCCAAGTACTTCGAGCATGCTGGCCCGCATCTGCCGGATAATCACTGCCAGCGGAAACATCATCAGCAGCAGCACTGGCAACACCGCATTGGCGCTGAACATGCCCTTCCATCCCCGCGGGACATCCATGATCGGGAACTTCAGGACGAACAGCCAGAGGATTAGCGGCGCCAGCACATACACCGGCACGGTGCGAATGAACAGGCTGCCACCAACGATCAGGTAATCGAGCCACGAGTTCCGCCGCAGGGCCGCAATGATGCCGAGCGGAATCCCGACCGCCACCAGCGCCACCACTGCCATCAATCCCAGTTGGGCCGATACCACGAAGCGGTTCATGATCAGCGGCAACACATCCCGGTTCTCGGTAATCGAGACTCCGAGGTCACCCCGCACGACGTTGCCGGCATATTCGGCAAACTGCACCCAGAACGGGTCATTCAGTCCGAAGCGCTCGCGCTGCTCCTGGATCTGCTCTTCCGTAATGTCTGACTGCTCCAGCGCCGCCGTCATGTACATCATGCGAATGGGATCGCCTGGAGCCGCCTTGCCAAGTGCAAACACAATGAACAGCACAAGGAAGGCCAGCGGAATCATGGCGCCAATTCGTAGCGCGATGTATCTGACCATGCAACTCTCCCGGGCACCCGCCCATGACAGGCGTGGGTGATGCGTTGGGCGCCGCATCACCCACACCAAGGAACGCCTACTCCTGCGGCAGCAGGAACATGTCGCCCAGTGTGAACATCACGTTATGCCGGTTGGCTCGCAGGTTCTTCAGCCACGGCTGCACGTAGAAGGAATACGGATCGATCATCAACGGGATGTACGGGTAATCGCTGAGGTAGAGATCCTCGGCCTGGTGCACGGTCTCCACATAGGCCGGATCTTCCCGATCCATGTAATAGGCCAGCGCGATCAGGGCATCCAGCTCTTCGTTCTTGTAGCCGCCGAAGTTCGCCATCGCCTGCGCCCCGGTGGAATCACCGAGCACCTTGATCATGTTGGCAGCGTCGGGAATACCACCCGCACTGATGCGGTTGGCGTTCACGATGTCAGCGGCCAGTTCTTCACCCCACGCCAGGGCGTTTTCGCGAACGTCGATGTTGGTCAGGCCGAGATTGGTCCGCCACATTTCCACGATGATCTCGGTGGCGCGCACCTTGTCGCCCGCGCTACCGCCTGTGGTCACGTTCAGCGTCGGCAGGTTGGCCGCCGAACCGTAGCTCGATGCCGCCAGCTCCTCGGCGGCCAGTGCCGGGTCATAAGTGAAGAAGTCATGCAGCTCTTCGATCTCATCGAAGCGGCTGCCCACGATGCCGGCCTGCCAGATCGGTCCACGCACCGGTCCGCGCTGGCCCTGGTAGACGGCGTTGGTCATGCCATGCGCATCCACCGCGTGGCGCAGGGCCTTGCGCACCTGGATGTCGTTGGTCGGCTCCAGGTTGAAGTTCAGCGCCCAGAAGAACATGCCGCCCGCACCC
The DNA here is from genome assembly GCA_023415845.1 of Chloroflexota bacterium. GTDB lineage: Bacteria > Chloroflexota > Chloroflexia > Thermomicrobiales > UBA6265 > JACCYX01. The sequence goes on from JAEZJB010000325.1 coordinate 4,558, forward strand.
GGAATAGGCACCACGGTTTCGGGATAGGTCATTTCCATCTGGATGGCTTCGGCACCGAACACGTGCATCGCGTCCAGCTGGCCATTTTCAAACATCAGCATCAGCGTCTGCTGGTCGATGTTTCCGACCGCCTCGATCCGCTGAAGCACCGGAGCCTCGCGCCACCAGCTCTCACTCGCCACGAAGTTGAATTCGGCGGCATCGAAGTCGAGCGACTCAATCGCGAACGGGCCATTCGTGGGCGGGTTGTCCAGCCACCAGCCGGTGGGGTTGGCCTTCGCCACCTCCGGCTTCGTTCCACCGAGCCGGTACTCCATCAGCACCGCGATCGGGAACAGCGGGCTGGCCTGCTTGAGCTCGATCGTGAGGGTGACGTCGTCGACGGCCACGAGGCCGGCAATCTCTTCGGCTTCGCCCGAGTTGACCTCATCCCAACCCACTACGCTGTCCAGGGTGTTCTTGTACGGGCCAGGATTCAACGGGCTCGAGATGTACTCCAGCCAGCCCTTGATATCGGCCGTCGTGACCTGGGTTCCGTCCGTCCACACGGCTTCCGGATCAACGTGCAGCGTGTAGATCAGGCCGTCTTCGCTCACGTCATAGCTGGTGCACAGGCCCGGCAGAATGTCGTCCGCGGTATAACCGGCACCCTTGAAGTGGAAGAGCGGGGTAAACACATTCGGAATGATCCAGCGGAAGTACCCCGCTTCCTGCGCCGGGTCGAACATGGTCTGCGCCGGGGAGAAGCCGTACCGCAGCACCTGGTTCTCCGCCAGACCTTCGCTCGGAATCTCTTCCAGCGGCTCGGTCCCCGTCATCGCCGGCGCATCCTGCGCCGAAGTCGAGGCGAGGAGGCTGAAGATGGCCGGAGTTGCCAGGCCAAGGGCAGCTGCCTGCTTCACCATATCGCGGCGGGAAAGACGCCCCGAACGAACCAGCTCGGTCACGCTCTCATGTCCAGAACTTGCCATGTGATTTCTCGTCCTCCATCAACCTGAAAAAAACACGGTCCTGGCAGCGATCGCACTCGCCTGTCGGAGAGTGATCGCTGCATCGCCCGTTACTCCACCGGTTCCTGCGTGAACACGTCGCGCCACCTTTGCTCGATGCCAGACCCGGTCGCGCTAGACCAGAGGTGATGAACGAAACATCCTCCCATCCCGTGACTTGACGTCGTCAATGCGTGCCGCGCGATCCACCAGACCTTCCCGGGGTCCCACCCCATCAGCATGGTTCCGGGACGCCAGACACTGTCTGGTCAGCGCGAAACCGGCGGCCCGCATGGCTGCGAGGTTTCGACTGACTGCCGGCTGCATCGTGGTGCAATGCAGCCCCGAACCGACATCCACATTGACTCCGCCTAAGCACATCCAATGCGGGAACCAATCCCGACAGGACATCACTGTTCCCAACACCTTCGCCAGTCACGCGAGACAGTGGTGGTGGCCCGAAATCCCCGTACCCCAATTCACAGCCTGCCCATCGTCCTCGTCACAGACGCAGGCGTGCTGGCAAGACTGCGGATTAC
>JAEZJB010000361.1 GCA_023415845.1 Chloroflexota bacterium
AATCACCGTCGGACGTCGATGGCCGGCGGTCAAGAACCAGCCGAAGCCCCGCATTTCACTTGTCCATACGTACTTTAGCCGACGACCGAACGGGCTGCACCCGGAATTACGTGTAGCCACGCGATTCCCGGCTCGTCTGGTCACTCCGATGGACTTACCAGTCGCCACCAGGCGGGCACCGAATAGTCATCGACTTCGCCGTAGGCGTAGCCGGCCCACTCAACCAGCCGCGAACGACGGAGCGCGTTCGGGATGACCTGCCCATGAATCACCATACGACTTTCGCGCTCGCCTTCTCCCCAGGCCGTCAGCGCCAGTTCGTAGGCCTCGGCGGGACCGGGGATGGTCTGCATGAGCTCTATAAAGGAGGACGTAGTGAACTCATCGCCGTCGATGCGGGTGAGAAGGTCCTCAATAATCGGGAAGATCTGGTCGGTCAGTTGATCGACGGTGATGCCATTCGGGCCAGTATCGTGATCGCGGCGAGGCATGCTGGGAACAACTCCATATCTTGTAGAGGGCTGGAAGACGTTCACCTGCCGAGTGAACGCTGACACAACGAATCCGTCGGTCGCCGCGTACGTCACCTTTTACCAGGTATCGGCAGGAACCTGGAGCTCATCGCCACGGAGAAGCGTCAGGTAGCTTTCGTATCGTCCGAGCCTGATATCGCCCGCCTCAACGGCGCCCCTCACTGCACAGTCCGGTTCGTGATCATGCGTGCAATCGGCGTAGAAGCACAACCCCAGATATGGACGAAACTCACGGTAACACCAGTCGAGCTGCCGGGGATCAACGGCAGCCATCACCAGCGCACGCATACCGGGGGTATCGGCGACAAAGGTCTCAGCGTCCAGCGCGTGCAGTCGTGATCCGACTGTCGTGTGACGGCCCTTGCCGGTTGCGGTTGAGACGGTGCTCGTCTCGCGCTTCCCTTCGGGATCGAGCGCATTGAGCAGGCTCGACTTCCCCACGCCCGATGGACCGGCTACGGCGCTGATTCGTCCCTGCATGGCGTCACGCAGTGCATCAATGCCCTCACCAGTGACGGTGGACACAAAATGAACCGGGAACGTGTCGATGTAGTCGCCAAAGAACTCGCGAGCAGGAGTGGCGCCGTCCAAACCATCCAGGTCCATCTTGGTCACGACAATATGAATAGGAATCTCCTGCAACTCGGCGAGAATGATGAACCGGTCGAGCATGCGAAGGTGCGGCTCAGGTTGATGGATCGCGAAAACATAGAAGACCTGATCGGGATTCGCCAGGATCACCTGCTCGACATCTCGGGTATGGCGGGCGATGCGACCGAGGGTGCGAACTCGCGGCTCAACGGCCTCGATCACCGCCTCGTTGTCCGGCAAATGCCGGATCCAGACATGATCACCGACGGCGACAAGATCTGTTCCCCGACGCTGCCGCTTGAGCCCACCTCGCACGGTGCCAATGACGACCGAAGGTGACTCTTCGGCTGTGATGACCTCGTGCCAAAGTCCGTGGGATCGCACGACCGTGGCGCGCGTGGTTCCCTCAGGCGGTACAAACTGGTCAAGAGTTGGGGCGTCGACATCCGGAGTCGTCACGGCTCGTCGAGCGTCGGGTGGCATGCGCTGGCGTCGTGGTCGGGGCAATGGTTGGAGGCACTCCTGCTTGGCACAGTGACTGGTCAGGGATCGGCCAGATGGCTGATCACCCGCTTGACAGGTTGCAGCGGGTCACTATGCTTATCTTATGGAAGTGGCACCCATCGTGCCACGATATCTTCGATGCCTGACTTGTGCCACGGAGGCTATTCAAGCAATGATTACAATGACCACCGAAGCGGTAGATCAGCTGAAGGGTTTCCTTGCCGACCAGGGCACGCCGGACCATGCCCTGCGGGTTTTCGTGGCCCCAGGCGGTTGTTCAGGCCTGCAGTATGGCATGACGATCGACGAAGCTTCTGACGAGGGCGATGAGGTCATTGAAACCCAGGGAGTACGTGTGCTGGTCGACAATTTCAGCGCAATGTACCTTCAGGGCGCCGAAATCGACTACGTCAACTCGCTGATGGGCGGCGGTTTCACCGTCCGCAACCCGAATGCGGTGGCGGGCTGCGCATGCGGTCACTCGTTCGACGCGGGTGACAATGCGGAAACCGCTCAGGGATGCGGCTGCGGGTCCCACTAGGCATCAGCACTTCGTTCCCTGGCGGGGAGGGTCGTCTTTGCGATCGACTCTCCCCGTTTCTTTTCAACGGAAGGGAGTCCCATGTGGTTCGAAGCTTCCGTACCCGTCCATTCCAGTTCCCAATGGCCAAATGGCGTAGATGGCAAAGTTCATATTCGGCATCGACCAGCCCCCTCGTTTGTTAGGGACTTCACAAAGCCAGACCCTACTGATACACTTGTAATAGAGAAGTCTTCAGGTGGCCGGAATTTCAGGGAACACGCGCGATCCGCGAGGCACTTCCCGGCCCATTTTGACTGGCATCCACTACGCAACCCACTTCTCGGGCCAACGCCACATGCGGTTATC
>JAEZJB010000454.1 GCA_023415845.1 Chloroflexota bacterium
TTGACCCGAAGGAGTATCGTTCATTTAGACCTAAATGACCTTATTGGAGGAGCGCGCATGACTCGAATGGTCATAGTCACTGGTGGTGGCACCGGTATCGGCCGAGCGATTGCCAGCAACCTGCGGAGTCGTGGAGATGACGTGACCATCATTGGTCGCCGCCCGGACGTCCTGCAGGAGGCAGCGGACGCGATCGGCGCCCAGGCCGTGCCTGCCGACCTTGCCGACCCGCGGGCGATCGAATGCATCATGGATGACCTGCCCACACCCGTTGATGTCCTCGTCAACTGTGCCGGGGGCAACATCACCATTGGCGAACCGGCTCCGACAACGCTGACGGAAGTCAGTCGCCTGTGGGAACGGAACTTCGCGGCGAACGTGCTGACTGCCGTGCTGCTGACAACCGCCCTGACCGACCGACTGGCTCCGGGCGGGGCGGTGATTTCGTTCAGCTCGGTGGCGGCCGACCGGGGAGCGGATTCATACGGTGCCGCCAAGGCTGCGCTGGCCGCCTGGAACATCTCCCTCGCGCAGGATCTCGGGCCGCGGGACATCACTGCCAACGTCATCGCGCCCGGGTTCATCGACGAGACGGAGTTCTTCCGGGGCCGGATGACCGACGAGCGGCGGGCATCGATCATGGCCGGGACGCTACTGAAGCGTGTCGGGCACCTTGACGAGATCGCGGAAACCGTTCGGTTCCTCGCCTCACCTGGTGCCCGCTACATCACCGGCCAGGTGATCGCCGTCAATGGCGGTTGGGTGACGAGCCGCTAGACTCGCCGCGGACGGCGACGAGATGAACTTCGAGAGAGTCGAGCCGTTGGAGGACCCCCTCGGCCAGACTGAAAACCGGGCTGGATCGCCGACGGAGAAATCCACGCGGCGGTTCCGGCACACCCGTGACGAGCATTGAGACGCGCTCACGGCGCACGAGTTCAACGAGGCTATCGGTGGTGGCGGCAAGCTCTCCCGGATCCCCGTCCAGAACGACGGTTTCGGCCCCCAGGTCTTCTGCCAGCTGCAAGAGGCGATCGAGCGCGGCACGACGGTCGCCGCTCAGCCCGTCCAGCGTGCCGCCAGGCACCAACGCGACGACGAGGACCTCGCCACGCAGGGCACTCGCCAGGCGCCAGGCGGCACGGATAACCCTGCCCCAGCGGACATCGGAGTCGAGCAGCACCAGCACGCGGTCGGACGTGGCAATCAGGCTGTCACCGTGGACGAACATGAGGTCGTTGAGTTCATCGTCAACATCCTCTGCCGTGCGTCGCAGGGCCAGTTCCCGCAGGGCGGTCAGATTGCCCTCCCGGAAGAAACCAGTCAGGGCCTGGTCGACCGAGCGGCCGGGGTAGATTTTGCCCGCCTGAAGGCGATCAAGCAGGGCGCCGACCGGCAGATCGACAAGCTGGATGTCCTCAGCGAGGTCGAGCACGCTGTCCGGGACCACCTCCCTCACTTCGACGCCAGTGATGCTGGAAACCTGGCCATGCAGGCTTTCCAGGTGCTGAACGTTCATGGTCGTGATGACATCAATGCCAGCGGCCAGGAGATCGAGGACATCCTGATAGCGCTTGGCATTGGGGGAACCTGGTGCGTTGGTGTGCGCCAGTTCGTCCACTAGCACCACATCTGGATGACGCTCAATGATCGCTGCCACGTCGAGTTCGTCGATTTCGACCGGCCCATGACGAACCATTCGGCAAGGCACCAGTTCGAGGCCAGCGATCTGGGCAGCGGTTTCGTGTCGGCCATGGGTCTCGACCAGGCCGACCACCACATCACGACCTTCATCGCGTAGCCTGTGACCTTCCCGCAGCATGGCGTACGTCTTCCCCACACCGGGGGCAGCTCCGAGATAGACGCGCAGGCTGCCAGGCCGACCGGTCGAGGAGCGGTCAGCCATTCGTCAGCTCATCCAATGCGAGGTTGAGGGCAAGGACGTTCACGCGTGGCTCTCCCATGAACCAGAGGGTTCTCCCTTCGGTGTGTTCGTCGACCAGATTGCGCACCTGGTCTTCCGAGAGTCCCCGTTGCTGGGCAACGCGGGCGACCTGGAGTTCGGCCGCCGCCGGACTGATGTGCGGATCGAGGCCACTCCCTGAGGACGTCACGAGGTCAACTGGCAATGAGGCGTCAGCGGCGAGCCCGTTCTCTTCGCGGATGATGGCCGATTCGGCGGTCACACGGTCGATCAGCACCTGATTGGTCGGGCCGAGGTTGGAACCGGAGGAGGAGGCCGCATTGTATCCGTCGCCGGCGGCCGATGGCCGGCTCCGAAAATACCCGTCGAGGGTGTACCCGGTCTCTGGATCGACGAAGCTCTGGCCGATGAGCGACGAGCCGATAACCGTGTCGCCTTCCTTGATCAACGAGCCATCGGCCTTGTCCCGGAAGACGACCTGGGCGATGCCGGTTGTGGCCAGGGGATAGGCGATACCGAGCAGCATGGTGAAAAACAAGATCAGGACGATGGCGGGACGAAGCTGCTTGAGCATGTGAAGGTCCTTGGGTATGCCGCTCGCCAGCGATGCGGCGAGCGGCCAGTGCGCGAGATCAGGTCCAGCCGAGTCCAGTCAGGACCAGATCGATAAGCTTGATGCCGACAAACGGGGCGACGATGCCGCCGAGTCCGTAGATGCAGATGTTGCGTTGCAGCAGGGCGGAAGCGCTCATGGCCCTGTAGGTCACGCCACGCAATGCCAGGGGAATCAGCGCCACGATGATCAAGGCGTTGAAGATGACGGCCGAGAGAATGGCACTCTGCGGGCTCGTCAGGTCCATCACGTTGAGCACCTCCAGGCCGTTGGCCTCGGAAACGCCGTAGGCCACACCGAACATGGCGGGGATAATGGCGAAGTACTTGGCCACATCGTTTGCGATGCTGAAGGTGGTCAAAGCGCCCCGCGTCATCAGCAACTGCTTGCCGATCGCGACCACCGAGATCAACTTGGCGGGATCCGAATCAAGGTCGACCATGTTGCCGGCTTCCTTGGCGGCCGCCGTGCCGGTGTTCATGGCCACGCCGACGTCGGCCTGGGCGAGGGCAGGAGCGTCGTTGGTGCCATCGCCGGTCATTGCTACGAGCCGACCTTCGGCCTGCTGCTCACGGATGAGTCGGATCTTGTCCTCGGGCCGGGCCTGGGCAACGAAGTCGTCCACCCCGGCTTCGGCGGCAATGGTCTTGGCTGTGAGCGGGTTGTCGCCGGTCACCATTATGGTGCGGATACCCATCGCCCGCAGTTCGGCGAACCGGTCCGCCATGCCTGGCTTGACGGTGTCCTTGAGCTCGATCACTCCCAGAATCTGGTCATTTTCCATCACGACCAGTGGGGTGGCGCCCTGGGCGGCAATGCGGTCGGTGATTTCAGTCGCCGCCGCGTCACTATGGCCGGCCACGCGGAAGACGGCATCGGCCGCGCCCTTGATGGTTTCCGTGTCGCCCAGCCTGACGCCGCTGATGCGAGTCTCGGCCGTAAACGGAATCCACCCGGCATCGGAGTACGCATCGCGGTCTTCGCGAATGCCCTGTTCCTCCGCCAGCGTGACGATGGATTTGCCTTCCGGAGTGTCATCGGCCAGTGAGGAGCGAAGCGCGGCACGTGCCAGGCGCTCCTCGGTCACGCCCGGGACCGGCTGGAAGCTGGCCGCCATGCGATTACCGAAGGTGATGGTGCCGGTCTTGTCCAGCAGCAGCACATCGACGTCACCGGCGGCTTCCACAGCACGGCCACTCATCGCCAGCACGTTGTGTTGCACCAGGCGATCCATACCGGCGATGCCGATGGCGGAGAGGAGGGCCCCGATCGTGGTCGGGATGAGCGTAACGAGCAGGGCCACCAGCACGGTGATCGAGACGGGCGTTTTCGCGTACTCGGCAATTGGTGCCAGGGTAATCACCACGATCAGGAAGATGATCGTCAGCCCGGCCAGCAGGATATTGAGGGCGATTTCGTTCGGCGTCTTCTGCCGCTGGGCACCCTCCACGAGGGAAATCATTCGGTCGAGAAACGTCTTGCCCGGTTCGGCGGTAATCCGTACCTTCAGCCAGTCGGAGACAACCTGGGTGCCGCCGGTGACCGATGACGAGATGTCCGTTCCTGGTTCCTTCAGGACCGGGGCCGATTCGCCGGTGATGGCGGCCTCGGAGACGAAGGCGATGCCCTCGACCACCTCACCATCACTCGGCACCGTGTCACCGGCCTCGACCAGCACGATGTCGCCAACGTGGAGATCACTCGACGAGCGTTCTTCATACGTCATCGAGGTGGGATCGATCAGGACCTTGGCCCGGGTCTCACTGCGGGTTTTGCGCAGGGTGTCGGCCTGGGCCTTGCCGCGCCCCTCGGCCATTGCTTCGGCGAAGTTGGCGAAGATCACCGTGAACCAGAGCCAGACCGTAATCCAGGCCACAAACCAGCGTTGGCCGGACTCGATGGCGAGACCGAGCGAGTCAGCCGCGCCGATCAGGTCGAGGAACAGGATGATGGTGGTGACGGCTGCACCGATCTCGACCAGCAGCATGACGGGATTCTTCGCCATCTGGCGCGGGTCGAGCTTGCGGAACGACTCCTTGAAGGCCGGCCCGGCGATCCGGGGATCGAACAGGCTGCGTTTGGGTTGACGGTTGGGCGCCCCGGCACCAGACGGCCGGGACATGATG
>JAEZJB010000414.1 GCA_023415845.1 Chloroflexota bacterium
ATTGTAGACTGGCGTCTCGGAGATTCAGGAAGCGTGGTGATGAGGAGCAGGGTGAAAGCGGTTTCGTGTAATGAGCTGGTCCTGCCGCTCGTCGAGCAGTATGTTGAGCGACTCGAACTTCCGACAGTGGATCTGTGGTTGACGACCGATCGCACGACGTACGGAACTTGGCTCAAGCGACATATTCCTACCAGATATGGTGGGGCGTAATGCTTTCTCCGACATGAGAAGAAGCATGCCGTGTTGATCAATCTCGAGCGGATCGACCTGGCGAAACCAAAGGCGCTGGAGATCGTGGTGGCCGAAGAGCTCGTGCACATGCGCGATCACCTGGACGGTGACTTTCGGCGGCACTCTCATCACGGTTACGATCGAATCGCTCATCGCGTGGCGGAGTTGACCGGTGCGACGCTCGAAGAGATCCGCAACGCACTCATTCCTGTCGCGCGAAAGCCGTTGCGATATGTGTACGCCTGCCCTGGTTGCCGAATGCAGGTGGAGCGGCGGCGAAAGGGGACATGGTCGTGCGGACGATGCTCACCGGTCTTCGATGCCCGGTTCCAGATGCAGCTGGTGCTCGATCGCCACGCCACATCCTGACATCCACCAAAGGTACGACTACCTGATCAGGGTACACTTCCAGCACGTGGTCCCGCGAATCCACGCGGATGTTCGCCTCTATCTGAGAGCTTGCTCGTGTTGTTGTTGAAACTCTTCTGGGCCGGACTGCGCGACATGTTCAGCCAGTTCATGGTGTTCGCGCTGCTGTCCTTAAGCTGGTGGTTGGCGGTCATCCTGATCGTTCCGGGTCCACCGGCGACGACGGCGTTGATGTCCGTGGCAGATCCGCGCCGAATGGGCGCCGCCCCCGAGTTTGGCGATGCCTGGGAAGTGTTCAAGAGCTCCTGGAAGCGGTCGTGGGGAATAGCCGCCTTCACGCTACCGTTCCTGCTGATGCTGATCTGGAACCTCACGTTCTTTGGAGGCGTCGAGAGCTACTTTGCCGCGATGGTTCCGCTCTGGACCGTGATGTTCGTACTCCTCTTCGTGATCGCGCTCTACGCCTACTCGATGGCGGGGACCATGGAGTCTGGGGTTCGAAACGCCTTCCGTGGCTCGATGTATGTGCTGGTCAGCCGACCGTTCCTGAGCATCTTCCTTTCCATCATGCTCCTGCTGCTCACGCTGCTGATGGCGGTGATGGTGATTCCCCTGCTGCTGTTTGGGCCGGCACTGATCGCCTGTATCGTGAACCGCGTAACGTTGACGGTGCTTGGCGAGCCGATTATCGATCCCGATGCACCAACGCCGGAGCGGGCAGACGAACGGCAGCGTGGTCTCAATCCTGATCCGACATTCTTCTCACGCTTTCGGCGGAGCCAAAGCCAGAAGGGGCGGTAAATGGAAAATCACGACTCTGCCAATGATGCGCCAGAGGTCAAAGCGACCCGTTTTCCGCGCACCGATCGGCGGCTGGCCTGGGTACGCCAGGTGCTCGAGCAGCGTCAACCTGACCTGACCGTCGTGCTCGAAGACGTTCATGACCCGCATAACGTCAGTGCGGTCCTCCGCAGCTGTGATGCCACCGGTGTGCTCGACGTGCATCTGGTCTACGTTCACGAGACTCCGCCCGCCAAAGCGTTCCACCGGACCACGTCTGCGTCGGCAGCCAAATGGGTTCGTACCTATTTCCACGAGTCAGTGGACGCCTGTTTCGAGGTGCTGCGCAATCAGGGCAAGGCGATCTGGGCGACGTTCCTCGGTGAGACGTCGCACGATCTCTACGACCTGAACCTGGCTGCGCCCTCTGCCCTGGTGTTCGGGAACGAACATCGGGGAGTCAGCAAGCGAGTGATGGAGCTGGCAGACGGCTCCGTGGCGATCCCGATGCATGGGATGGTGGAGAGCCTGAACATCTCCGTGGCATGTGCCGTGTCGCTGTTCGAAGCCATGCGGCAACGGCGAAGCAAGGGGCTGTACGACACGCCGCAACTCGATGCTGCCACCATGGTCGATCTCGAACTCGCCTGGCTGCGGAAGTAGGTCCTACTCCTGCGAGGAGACCACCCGGATTCCCATCGCCACGTCCCACGGAAGATTGGTCTGCTCGCCATCGACCCGGACAGAGACGTCCTGATCGTCGACGGGGGTTTCTAGCATGGTGACGGTGGTGCCAGGCTTGATTCCGGCGTCGACGATGGCGCTGAGCGTGTCCGGATTGCGGTCGCTGATCCGGCTGACCTCATGCTCGGTGCCGGGCGCGGCTCCGAGGAGGGCGATATCGGCCACGTCGGGCAGGGTGCCGTCACGGCCAGGGATCGGGTCGCCATGCGGATCGAACTGCGGAAATCCGAGCACCTGTTCCATACGGGACTCGAGCTCTTCGGACATGTGATGTTCGAGCCGCTCCGCCTCCGCATGCACCTCGGCGATGTTATAGCCGAGCGCCTCCGCAAGATACAGCTCGAGCAAACGGTGGTGCCGAATGACCTCGAGAGCGATCGCTCGTCCAGCGGGCGTCAACTGAGCGCCATGATAGGGGTTGTGGACAACCAGTTTCAGGTCGTCCAGTTTCTTCATCATGTTTGTGACCGAGGGATTTGAAAAGCCAAGCCGCTCGGCCAGGCGGAGATTCGTGATGGGCAGACCGTCCTGGTCGATCAGGAACGCAGTCTTCAAATAGTCTTCCATCGCGGTCGTCACGCGGGTGTCACCGCCGAACCGTGCCGGTGGGGATGTGGTTGTCATGTCGTGCTGTGACATGGGTTCGGCTCCCTCGATCTGCCTCGTTCATTTTCCTGGTCTACCAATCACCTCCGCTGTGGAGGGGACAGTCAGCATACCCTGTTTGGTTTCGACGATGCGGCGGTTTGCCGTGGCATCGCGCAGGGCTGCCTCAGTGGTCGCGGATGCCCAGCCAAAATCCTGCGCGAGGGAGTTCACCGTCACCCCTCCCGGCTTGGAGGCGATGTGGGCGACCAGCAGCTCCTGCAGAAATTCGCGGCGTTGCCGGGCACGTCCCCGGGCTCGGGCAAGCACGCCCTGTGATGGCGAAACGAGGAAGGCAACGAGGAACATCACTCCAAGCGAGGTCGCCATCGCGCCAGCGACCGAGCCATCGATCCAGCGCGCGACGTAATAGCCGATCACCGACGACGACGCGCCGATACCCATCGAAAGGAAGAGCAACGGGGGCAGGTCGCGGGTGAGGAGCTGGGCAGTCGCGGCCGGGACGATGAGCATCGCCACCACCAGCACCGCGCCGACTGCGTCGAAGGAAAGAACGGTGGTGGCCGAGACGGTGGCCATGAGCAGGTAGTGCAGAACGACCGGTGAAATTCCCACTGCGGCGGCGAACCCGGCATCGAACGTTGAGAGCTTCCATTCCTTGTACAGAAGTGTCACGAGCAGGATGTTGATCGCCAGCATGATGCCCAGTGTCCAGAACGCCTGCACGCCGAGATCTCGACCAAACAGATGCAGATGGTACAGCGGGACGTAGGCGATTTCACCGAACAGGACGGCGTCGACATCGATGTGAACGGTGCTGGGGAAGCGGGAGATCATCACCACCCCAAGGCCGAAGAGAAAGGGGAAGACTAGCCCGATGGCTGCGTCCTCTTTCACCAGACCGGTGCGCTGAATCCAGGCCACAAGGACCACCGTGAGCAGCCCCACCGCGCCAGCTCCGATCGTCATGAGCAATGGAGATCGAGAGTGGGTGAGTGCGAAGACGACCACGATGCCCAGGAGCACGCTGTGCGAGATGGCATCTCCCATGAGGGCCAGTCGCCTCAGGACGAGCCAGGCACCAACCAACCCGCACGAGGCACCGACGAGCGCCCCGGTAATCATGATGATGGTGGGTGCGCTCATCGCTGGGTCACTCCGTGGTGGTCGGCAGTGGTGAGAGCCTGGCGGAAGGTTTCGGCACGACGCCTGCGGGCCTGCCAGGTTGCCAGGACTCCACGTTCAGGAGCAAAGAGGAGGGAGAACGCGACGACGATCGTTGCCGCGATCACGATCATGGGACCGGTCGGCAATCGATCGATCAGGCTGCTCGCGACCGATCCGCTCACTCCCGAGATCAGACCAAATGCCCCTGACAGTATCACCATTCCCGACAGGCTTGACGTCCACTGCCGAGCAGCGACCGCCGGGGCGATCAGCAGCGACACCATGAGGATCACTCCCACGGTCTGGAGTCCGATCATGATCGTCAGCACCAGTAGACCGGCGAGTAGTGCTCCGGTCACCGACGGATTGAAACCAAGACTCGCGGCGAATAACGGATCGAAGGTCAGGAGCTTGAGCTCCTTGAACGTCAGGACAAGGACGCCGATCACGATGACGGCGACGACCGACATAACGACCACGTCGCGCGGGAGAATGGTGGCCGCCTGACCGAAAATGAACCTGTCGAGCCCGCTCTGAGCGGCATCGCCGGAATGCTGAATGCGCGTCAGCAACAGAATCCCGAAGCCGAAGAAGACACTCAAAATGATGCCGAGTCCGGTCTCCATCGAGACGATCGACCAGCGGTTGATGATTAGGAGAACTGCCGTGCCGAGCAGGCCGCTGATTGCACCACCGATCAGCAGCACTTCAGTGGACCTGGTACCGGTGAGCATGAAGGCGAGGCAGATTCCGGGCAGGGCGGCGTGGGCAAGGGCGTCGCCGATGAGACTCTGACGCCTGAGCACGGCAAACGCACCAACCGCCCCGCTGGTCATGCCGAGAATGACCGATCCGAGAATGACATTTCGGAGCGTGGCGTCCCAGGAGAGATTGAGAATGGCAAGAGGCAGGAGGAATGTCATCGCAGCATCGCCTCGACCGGAGCCATCTCCGATCCGGCACGGACTGCGGCGGTGTCCGAGCGCTCGAGTGGGTTGGATGGCGGCTGGTAGGTACGGCGCAGATTCTCTTCTGTAAAGACTTCGGCGACCGGGCCTGCGGCAATCAGGCTCACATTCAGGAGGATGACGTTGTCGAAGTACTCTGGAACCGAGTCAAGATCGTGATGGACGGCCACCACGGTCTTGCCGGCATCCCGTACCTCGTGGAGGAGTTGGACGATCGCACGTTCGGTGACCGCGTCGACGCCGACGAATGGTTCGTCCATGAGATAGAGGTCCGCCTGCTGAGCCAGTGCGCGGGCAAGAAAGACCCGTTGCTGTTGACCACCAGAGAGCTGGCTGATTTGCCGATCCGCGAAGCTGGCCATCCCTACTCGGGCCAGGCATTCCCGGGCGATCTCGCGATCCTCGCGACCAGGTCGGCGGAACCAGCCGAGCCGGCCATATCGACCCATCACCACGACGTCGAGGGCATTGGTAGGAAAGTCCCAGTCGACTGATCCGCGCTGCGGCACGTACGCGACTCGCTGCCGAACATCGTTGAGTTGGGCGTCAAAAATCCGGGTGACGCCGGCAGCGATGGGAACGAGTCCGAGGATTGCCTTGAGCAACGTGCTCTTGCCGGCACCGTTGGGACCGACAATCGCGGTCGCCTTGCCTTCCTCCAGGTCGATATCCAGGTCCCACAACACGGGTGACTCGTGATATGCCACCGTGAGGTCGCGCGCTTCGATCACGTGAGCGGTCATTCGTGTTCCCTTCCGGTCAGCCCGGCGACGATCGTCTCAATGTTGTGCCGCATCATTCCCAGCCAGGATCCTTCTGGCGTTCCAGCGTCTCCAAGCGCGTCGGAATAGAGTTCGCCCCCAATTGCCACGTCCCAACCGCGGTCCTCGGCAGCGACCTGCACCGCTTCGATGGTGCGGCGCGGAACACTCGACTCCACGAAAATGGCCTTGATTTCATTGCCGGCAATGATGTCCGCGATGTTTTGCACGTCGCGAATCCCTGCCTCCGATGATGTGCTGATCCCCTGCAACCCCTCTACTTCCAACCCATACCGGCGCCCGAGGTAGCCAAACGCATCGTGCGCTGTGACGAGAATCCGACTTTGCTCCGGAATCGCGGAGAACTGCTCTTCCGCCCATGCGTCGAGCTCTGCCACTTCCGCAAGATAGGCGGCGGCATTTGCCTCGTAGTCGGCTGCATGGTCAGGGTCAGCTGCGGCAAAGGCGTCCGCGACTTCCGCGGCTGCCATCGACCAAAGAGTGGGATCGAACCAGAAATGAGGATCGGGATTGCCGTAGAAGGAGTCATCTACGGGCATGATGAGATCCGACTCCGGAATTCCGGCCGTGACGGCGGCCGTTGGGATGCGTTCACTCGCCTGCTCGAGGACCTCCGACAGGTTCCCTTCCAGATGCAGGCCGCTGTATAGAATCAGGTCCGCATCGATCAGGTCGATGACGTTCGACTCACTGGCCTTGAAGAGATGGGGATCGACGCCAGGTCCCATCAGCGTCACGACGTCGACATGATCACCGCCGATCACTCGGGCCAAATCTCCGACCTGGCCGGTTGTAGCGACGACGGTGAAGCGGTCCGGATCCCGTGTTGCCGATCTGGACGGATTCAGGGCTGCCCAGGTCAATAGTGCCGCCGGGAGAGCAACACCTGCGCCGAGACGCCACCGCGAGGAAATTCTGGATTCAGGATTCAGGGTCATGGAGACCGGGGCTCCGTTCGGTAACCAAAGAGTTATCTGTGTCTAATTTAGCATAGGCTAATCATTTTGCAACGGCTCCGCTCATGAGACGACCAGCACGAGGAAACTCCCGCCTATTGGTATCGGCAGGCAGGGGGAATTCGTAGAGGTTCGCCGGGCACCGGTGAGGGCAGCACAAACTGTTGTTTAGGGCACCGTAAATGGCGGTGAAATGCGGTGAAGGATGAAGGGAATTACGTGTCTGGACGACGACTTCTATCGCCTTCGCAGGATGGAGATCAGTTTCCGTCCACGAGCCTGAGGAACTCGGGAAGG
>JAEZJB010000029.1 GCA_023415845.1 Chloroflexota bacterium
CCCAGGTAGCGATAGAGCGGCAAACCCGCCGCTTCCGCCGCCGCTCGCGCCACCGCCAGCGAGATGCCGAGAATCGCGTTGGCGCCGTCGCGGCCCTTGTTCTCCGTGCCATCGACCTCACGCATGACGTTGTCGATCACGGCCTGGTCGAACGCATCGAGCCCCACCACCGCCTCGGAAAGGTCGGTATTCACATGCTCGACAGCCTGCAGCACACCCTTGCCGCCATACCGGGACTTGTCACCGTCGCGCAGTTCGACCGCCTCATAGGCACCCGTCGAGGCGCCGGACGGCACCGCCGCCCGCCCCACTGCACCACCCAGCAGGAAGACCTCGACTTCCACCGTCGGGTTGCCGCGCGAGTCCAGAATTTCCCGCCCGTGGATCGACTCGATGATGCTGTCCAACCTGCGTCTCCCTTGCTCCATAGCGTGAATCATTCGTTCGTTCCGCAGAGTATACGGGTCACCGCTACCCTCAATTGCTATACTCGCCGCAACAGATGAATCCAGGCGACGACGGAGACAGGACGAGATCGCCGGTGGCCCAGGGAGATTCGCCCCGACTGCAAGCGAATCCGTAACCGCCCTCGTCAATTCCCTCCCGAGCTGGAACGCGAACGCATCAGTCAGTAGCAATCCGGGCCGCTCTCCCGTATCGGAGCATGAAGTGCACCACGTCCGTCTCCCCGGACCTGGTGAAGCAGGGTGGTACCACGTGGCGGCCCCTCGTCCCTGCCGGGGGGCTTTGTCGTTTCTGCCATCACCAGGTCGGAGCTCCACTAACAATGACCACCGTCGAACACGGACTCGCCAACGAAATCGATGCCATCCGCACAGAGGCCCTTGAGGCCCTGGCCTCACTCGCCAACGCTGCCGAAGCCGCCGAATGGGAAGCGGCCTGGCTGGGTCCAAAAGGGCAGGTCACCCTGCTGCTGCGCCAGCTCGGCAGTCTGCCGAAGGAAGAACGACCGCTCGCCGGTCGCGCCGCTCAGCAACTCCGCAACGATCTCACGTCTGCATTCGAGCCCATCAATGCCCGCCTCACCGAGCAGGCCGTCGCCAACCAGTTGGCCACCGACGCCGTCGACATCACCCTGCCTGGTCGTGCCCCGGTCATCGGCGCTGCCCATCCCATCTCCATCATGATCAATGAGTTGGTCGACATCTTTGCCCTGCTCGGATTCCAGGCCGTCTTCGGTCCGGAAGTGGAAACCGGCCGCTACAACTTCGACCTGCTCAACATCCCGTCCGAGCACCCCGCCCGCGACGTCTGGGACACCATCCATGTCCAGACGCAGGGTGAGGAAATCGTTCTTCGCACCCATACCTCCCCGATGCAGGCTCGCACGATGGAGCGCATCCAGCCACCCGTCCGCGTGATCGTTCCGGGCCGCGCCTTCCGCTTCGAAGCCCAGGACGCCACTCACGAATGGCAGTTCACCCAACTTGAAGGACTGGCCGTCGGCGAGGGCATCACCCTGGCTGACCTCAAGGGCACCCTCCAGGAAGTCGCCCGCCAGCTCTTCGGCCCCGAACGCCGGATCCGGTTCCGCTGCGACTTCTTCCCCTTCGTCGAACCGGGCGTCGACTTCTCCGTCGACTGCGCCATCTGCAATGGCAAGGGTTGCCGGGTCTGCAAGCACACTGGCTGGCTCGAAATGGGCGGCGCTGGGATGGTCCATCCCAATGTGCTCCGCGGCGTCGGCTACGACCCCACGGCGGTCTCCGGTTTCGCTTTCGGTCTCGGCATCGATCGCATCGCCATGATGAAGTACGGCGTCGACGACGTTCGGGCCTTCGCCGCCAACGACATCCGGTTCCTCCGCGATTTCGCTCGCGTGGTCAACTGATCGCTATCCACCGACCCAACACGTCGTCATCACCCAAGGAACCACTCGCATGAACGTGCCATTCTCCTGGCTCTCCGACTACGTCGATACCGGGCTTACGCCCCGCGAACTGGCCCAGCGCCTCACCATGGCGGGTCTCGAGGCCGAGCAGCTCACCCAGATCGGCGCCGAATGGGACAAGGTCTTCGTCGGCGAAGTCATGTCGGTCTCGCAGCACCCTGACGCCGATCGCCTCGTCCTCGCCGACGTGGCGGCCGGGGAGCATCGGCTCACCGTCGTCACCGGCGCGCCTAACATTGCCGCCGGCCAGAAAGTCGCGTTGGCCCTGGCTGGCGCCCGCCTCATTGACGGCTACTCCGAGGAACTCAAGTACAAAACCCTCAAGCCAGGCAGCATTCGCGGCATCCGCTCCGAAGGCATGGTCTGCTCCGAAAAGGAACTGGGCCTTTCGGACGAACACGAAGGCATCCTGGTTCTGGAATCCGACGCTCCGGCCGGAGCCCCGCTTGCCGACTGCCTCGGTGACACCGTCATCGAGTTCGAGATCACGCCGAATCTCGTCCACGCATTCTCGATCGTCGGCATCGCCCGCGAAGCGAGTGCCGTCACCGACGTCCCCGTCACCATGCCTGCCCTCTTCGATCTCGACGCCGCCCCCCAGCGTGACGATCTCGTCACCATCGAGGCGCCCGACCTCTGCCGTCGCTATCACGCCGTCATCATCGACAACGTCACCGTCCAGCCCTCCCCGACCTGGCTCGCCCGCCGGCTGCAGGCCGCTGGCGTTCGGCCCGTCAACAACCTCGTCGACGTCACCAACTACGTGATGCTCGAAGTGGGCCAGCCACTTCATGCCTTCGATCTCACCTATCTCGAGGGCGAGAAGATCGTCGTCCGCCAGGCTCAACCCGGCGAAGAGTTTGAGACGCTCGACCACCGCGAGCGCACGCTCGTCGGCGGCGAACTGCTCATCTGCGATGCCGTCAAGCCGGTTGGTCTGGCCGGCGTGATGGGCGGGGTCAATAGCGAGATTGTCGACTCCACCACCTCACTCTTGCTCGAAGCCGCCAACTTCGACATGCTGTCGATTCGCCGCACTGCCCGCACGCACAAGCTGGCCACCGATGCCTCGGCCCGCTTCGGTCGTGGCCTCGACGCCGAGCTTTGCGCCGTCGCCAATGCTCGTGCCACCGAACTCATCCTCCAGCTCTGTCCGGCGGCAACGGTCCGCGCCGTGCAGGATCTGTATCCGGAACCGATTCCCGTCCGCACCCTCGAATTCGAGGCAGGCTACATCTCGCAACTCCTCGGCATGGAAATACCGCTGCAAACGTCGCTTTCCGTGCTCGATCGGCTCGCCTTCTCTCCGCAGTACAACCTCGAAACGGGCCTCCTCAGCGTCACCATTCCTTCCTGGCGCTCGGACGTCACCGTTCGAGAGGACATCGTCGAGGAAGTCGCCCGCATCGTCGGCTTCGACAACCAGCCCGCCCCCCTCATCTCCGGTGCCTCGCCACTCATCGAACGCGATCCCACCTACCTGGCGGAAAAAGCGGTCCGCGAATTGCTCATTGGCGCCGGCTGCTTCGAAGCCCGCAGTTACGTCACGCTTTCCATGGCCGACATCGAGCGGTGGCATCTCGACGGTGGACCGGGCCTCGCTCACACCCTTAAGGACTCGCCCCTCGTCCGGCTCCGCAATG
>JAEZJB010000049.1 GCA_023415845.1 Chloroflexota bacterium
CCAACCACCTCCGCGCCGGAGATGGCTCCCGTACGGGCCGCAGCTTCCGGGCCAACCTGGCCAGGGCAGCGGTCCGCCATCCGGGCAGGCAATGGTACATCCCTCTCGCCATGCCGGGCGTACAGAAAGTGGAATAACCGATACTTGCCGAATGCACCATTGGGGTGCGACCGACCACGAAGGGGCCGGGTAACAGGAGATCGCGTGTGCCACCGTCATACAGATTGAATCGCATGATGAGCCGGCGCGACCTGACTGCGGGTGTGGCAGGTGCCACCTTCCTCGGTACGATGGTGGCCCTTCCGGTGCTCGCCGCTGACGAGTTCTATTCCGGCACCCAGGTGCAGGGAATCGACCTTTCCGGGCTCGATCGCACCCGGGGCGAAGAGGTGCTGCGTGCCGCCTTCACGCCGCTGGAGGACCGGGCGGTGACCTTCACCTTCGAAGGACAGGAATGGGCGGCAAGCCTCACCGACCTCGGCTTCATCGTGGACTATGAAGCGATGATTGCCGAGGCCTGGAAAACCGGACGAGGCAGCAATCCGGTCGAGCGCTACCAGATCCTGCTGGACCAGGGCGGAACGCACAATGTGCCGCTCCGCCTGCTGCAGGACGACCAGAAGCTCGATGCCTACCTGCAAAACCTCGGCGAACAGATCGCCATCGCTCCCCGGAACGCCCGCCTGGTGCGCAACGGCTCGGCGATCGAGATCATGGACCATACGATTGGCCGGGCGATCGATCTCGACGCGGTCCGCCAGGCTACGGTCACGGCGGTCAATACCGGTCGCTCGTCGACAATCGAACTGAGCACCCGGGAGGTTGCCCCGGACGTCAATGCCGATGACCTGGCGGGCGCCCGGGAAGACGCCATCCTGCTGGTCGGCCAACCGCTGGTATTCACCCACAAAGATGACTTCTACGACATCGACACCGAAGAGTTGACCGGGGCGCTGCTGATCAACAGCGCGGGCGAAGCGTCGCTCGATCTCGAAAAACTGAACCAGCGGATGACCGACATCGCCAACGCCGTACTGGTGCCACCGAAGAACGTCGTGCTTGGCTGGGACAACGGTATTTATGTCATTGAGGACGATCAGGATGGCGTCGGTGTCGACATGGAGGCGTTCCAGCAACTCCTGCTCGACACCGCCCGCAAGTCCGAGCGCACGGTCGAACTCCCGACGAACGTCCTCAAGGCCGCTGCCCGCAAGGACAACGTGAGCGAACTCGGGATCGAGTCCCATATTGCCTATGGTTCGTCATCGTTCGCCGGATCGTCCGAAACGCGATACCTCAACATCCTCGCCGCCGCAGACAACGTCTCGTACAAGATGGTTGGTCCGGGCGAAAAGTTCTCCTTCAACGAGCAGATGGGACCGATCTCGCTCGACAACGGGTTCGTCGAGGGATCGATCATCCAGGGAGACTGGACCGCGAGCGACCTCGGCGGCGGGGTCTGTCAGGTCTCCACCACTGTCTTCCGCGCTGCGCTCTATGCCGGGTTCAAGTTCGACGAGTGGTATGCCCACGGCTGGCGGTTGCCGTTCTACGAGGCAGACGGCTCACCACCGGGGATGGACGCGGCGATCTACCAGCCCAACACCGAGTTCGAATACGAGAAGGACCTCATTTTCGAGAATCCGCTCGATTCCTGGCTGATGTTGATGATGGTAGTCGACGGGGACACGGTGACCGCGCATCTGTACGGGCGCCCGAACGGCTGGGAGGTGGAGGTCTTCGAGCCGCGGGTGAGCGAACCGAAGGAACCGGGAGAAACGGTGGAAAAGGTAAATCCGGACCTCAAGCCAGGCGAGCGGAAGCGGGTGCAGATTTCCCGCCCCGGCTATACCGTGTACCTTCGCCGGAGAGTGACCGACGCAGACGGGAATGTGGTTTCGGACGGGGATTTCGTGTCCGACTACCGCTCGCAGCCCGAGGCCTGGGAAGTCGGTCCCGGCGGCGCAACCACGACGCCAGAATCGGATGACGACAGCGAATCCTAAACGTCTTGCATGGCAGCCTCATTCGCCAAACTCGGCACGCCTGGTCGATGATCCCATGTACGAAAGAGAGCCGGATGTCGATGTGACATCCGGCTCGTGCCATTCGGTCTTCACTTCGGCGAGGCGACTATTCGGAGGCTGCCCGGTCGAGATCGATGGCCAGCGAGTTCATGCAGTAACGCAGGCCACCCAAGTCGCGTGGACCATCGGGGAAAACGTGACCCAGATGCGAATCGCACCGGGCACAGCGCACTTCGACGCGGACCATGCCATACGACCGGTCCTCCAGGTTGCGGGTGGAACCCGGAATCGCTTCCGAAAAGCTGGGCCATCCACAGCCGTGGTCGAACTTGGTCTCACTCTCGAAGAGCGGATTTCCGCAGGCCGCACATCGATAGATGCCGTCGTCCCAGACCGCATTGTATTCACCTGTGAAGGGTCGCTCGGTGCCAGCCTCTCGCAGCACGTGGTACTGCTGAGGGCCGAGTACCTCTCGCCACTCGTCCTCGGACGCGGGCAGGGGCTTCAGGCCGGGATCATCGGTTCGGGTCGTCATGCTGACGCCTCCTCGAGCTTGCGCGGAATCGCGCAGGTCACGCCGGTTCCGCCAATGCCGCAATAGCCGTTCGGCACCTTGTGCAGGTACTGCTGGTGATAGTCCTCGGCGTAATAGAAGGTATCGAGCGGCGCAATCTCGGTCGTGATGTCGGGATATCCAGCCTTCTTCAGCTGCTCCCGATACGCCTCACGCGCCAGTTCGGCGCTAACCCGCTGGGAATCGGCGTCGCCCGGATAGTAGATGGCCGAGCGGTACTGGGTTCCGACATCGCCACCCTGGCGCATGCCCTGGGTGGGATCGTGGGATTCGAAGAAGAGCTTGACCAACTGCTCGTAGGTCACGCGGGCGGGATCGAACACGACCATCACGACTTCGGCGTGGCCGGTCTGGCCGGTGCAGACTTCCTCATAGGTCGGGTTCGGCGTGTACCCACCTGCGTAGCCGACAGCCGTGGTGTAGACGCCATCGGTCTGCCAGAACACACGCTCGGCGCCCCAGAAGCAACCCAGCCCGAAATACGCCACTTCGAGGTTGTCCGGGAATGGCGGCTGCAGCGGTGTGCCCAGCACGGCGTGCGTCGTCGGGATGTCGAAGACTGGCTGCGGTCGCCCTGGCAGCGCGTTCTCCGGACCCGGCATCTCCGATTTTCTGCCCAGCAAACGATCAAGAATCATGTGGGGTACCTCCAGTGGGTTCAGAGCACGGGAAAGCTCGCGGTGCAACCCACGTGTTTCCATTGTACGGAGGTCGTCCAGTTTCGGATACGGGTCACTCGTCCAGTCCCCAGCACGGAACCACTTGCTTCATACATACGTATATCTGGTGGACCTGCTTTTCTGGACCTGGAGAGTCACGCTTCAATGTCTTTTGCTGCCATTGTGCTCGGCCTGCCGCTGGTCATCGCCGGCGCCGTCCTGATCTGGTGCGCGGTCTCCGTCACCCTTCGCGCCCGCGAGGCCGCCACCTGGCCCCTCCACCCCGCCACCGTGCTGGAGAGCAGCATCTCAACCATCGGCATGTATCGCACCTACCCGGCCGGTGGCGTCGCCAGGCAGCTCCAAATTCGCTACGAGTGGCATATCAACGGCCGACGCTACAAAGGCTCGCGGGAACGGTTCACGATCTGGCGGCTGGGCGGTCGTACTCCTGACGAAGCATGGGACCGGCTAGCCGCCGCCGTAC
>JAEZJB010000108.1 GCA_023415845.1 Chloroflexota bacterium
CCCGAACACCGGCGCGAGGAAATCCTCTCGTTCATCGATAGCGGCCTGGAAGACATCTCCATCTCCCGCCAGGCACTTCGCGGCCGGGGCTGGGGCGTGCCGGTGCCCGACGACCCTAATCAGGTCATGTACGTCTGGGTCGATGCCCTCTCCAACTACATCACCGCCCTCGACTACGCCGACGATGGCGAGCTCTACGAGCGGTTCTGGGTGGAATCGCCCAACCGCGTTCATGTTGTCGGCAAGGACATCATCCGCTTCCACGCCGTCTTCTGGCCGGCCTTCCTGATGTCAGCCGGACTGCCCCTGCCAACCGTCATCAACGTCCACGAGTTCCTCATGGTCGATGGCGAGAAGATCTCCAAGAGCAGGGGTAATACCGTCGATCCGGTTGAGCTTGCCGCCATCTATGGCATCGACGCCCTCCGCTACTGGCTGCTCCGGGAAATGCCGCGCACCGGTGACGGCAACTTCTCTCACGAGCGCCTCATCACCCGCTACAATGAAGACCTCGGCAACGATCTCGGCAACCTCGTCAACCGCTCCGTCAGCATGCTCCACCGCTACCGCCAGGGCATCGTCCCACGCGTCGCGGCTGTCACCGATGGCGAAACCGAACTGGCCCGGGTGGCCGATGGGCTCGAGAGCCGGGTGGCGTCCGCCCTCGACGCCTTCGACTTCCGCGAAGCCATTGCCGCCATCTGGCAACTCGTGACCGCCGCCAACAAGTACATCGACGACACGAAGCCGTGGGTGCTGGCCAAGGCGGCGAAGAATGGCGACAAAACCGCCGCTGCCGAACTCGACCTGGTGCTGGCCAATCTGCTCGAGACGATCCGGCTGCTCGCCGTCCATCTCTCGCCAGTCATCCCCGATGGTGCCGCCCGCATCGCCCGCCAGGTCGGCTTCGAACTCGGTAGCGTCTCCGACGACAGTCTGGCCTCCCTGCAGTGGAATGGCGCGCTGGCCGACCGCGAGGTCCCGGCCGCCTCACCGATCTTCCCCAAGATCGAGGTGGAAGAAGTGATCGCGGACGAGGAGTAACCTGTCTCGGACGTCGCAGGGCCATGAGTGGGCCAGTCCATGCGAACGAACGTGGGATGGTCATCGTGGCCATCCCGACCACACGAATGAGGATGACATGAGCTACGAAGATTTTTCCGGCAAGGTCGCGTTGGTCACCGGTGCCGGATCCGGTATCGGCAAGGGCGCCGCGCTCGACCTCGGTCGCCGTGGAGCGAAGGTCGGCGTTCTCGCCCGCCAGCAGGACCGCATCGACGCTGTCGTCAATGAGATCAGGGCGGCCGGTGGCGAGGCAATCGGTCTCGTCGCCGACGTCAAGAGCCAGGAGCAGATTGAAGCCGCATTCAAGCAGGTCGACGACACCTGGGGGCGCCTCGACTGCGTGGTCGCCAATGCCGGCAAGAATGGCGTCTTCGCCCCGCTCGACGACCTCACCCTCGACGAGTGGAACGACACCATCGCCACGAATCTCACCAGTACCTTCCTCACTGTCCGCTCCAGCCTCCCCTATTTCCGCAAGACCGGCGGCGGCTCGATCGTTGTCGTCTCCTCGGTCAATGGGTCCCGCACGTTCAATTACTCGGGAGCGGTCGCCTATTCGGTCTCCAAGGGTGGCCAGGTCACCTTCGTCAAGATGGTGACCAACGAACTCGCCCAGCAGAAGATCCGCATTAACGTCATCTGCCCTGGTGCCATCGACACCAACATCAACACAGAAGGCACCTTCCCCCGCAACGTCGACAGGATTCGCATCCCGGCGGAGTTCCCTGCTGGTGTCAAGCCCCTGACGGACAACGTCCCCGGCACCATTGAGGAAATCGGCAGGACCATCTCCTTCCTCCTCTCCGACGACGCGGCGCATATCTCCGGTACCGAGCTCTGGTTCGACGCGGGCACCAGCCTCCTCGTCGGATAACGCCCCGGCGCTACTTCAAAAGCACGAATGGCAACGGACCAGCAAGCTTCTGTTTGCTGGTCCGTTGCGTTCTGTCAATCCGGCGGTCGGTGATGATGGGAATGTCCGTTCGCTCACGACAAAAAAGCGAACGTACATCTGGTAGGAGTGGCCGTTCACCATAGACAATCGGTGTACGCCCCGGTTGGCACGGAGGGATGTGGTGGATGGAGCACCGCCCGGATGGAACCGTGCCAACCAGCAAATCGGGGCAACCACCGCGAACGGAAGGCGCTTGCGCCAACCGCCGCGGCAACAGGGGTGGATTTCCGCCTCACCGATTGCCCTGATCGACCGGGATAACACCCGATCGACGTCGCTCGGGGGAGAAACGACAAATGATGGGTGGGCGAACGTCGGCTGTGGCATCTTCGGGTGTCCGATGCTCGCCTCCCATCGGGGGGAAGGCATGAACACGTTCCGCACGTCCGGTTTCGGTCGCCAGTCGGCTGGAATCATCGTCGCCATCATGATGGTGTTGGGGCTGCTGGCACCGAGTGTTGCCGTCGCCGATGGTGGGGTACCAATTACCGGTACTGCCGTCATCGCGAACGCAGATGGCCAGAATGTCAGGCTTCGCGAGGCTCCCAGCCGCGACGCCACCGAAATCTCTCGCTTCGCCGAAGGCACCGAAGTCGAGATCGTCGATGGTCCGGTTTCCGGCGACGATGCGATCTGGTACGAGGTCGAAGTCGAAAGCGAAGTCGGGTTCATGGATGCCGATTTCCTTGAGCCAGCTGATGGCGTTCCCACCACACCCCCCACGTCAACCCCGGGAACTCCTTCTGGTCCAGTCAGTGGCCAGGCAACCGTCACCGAGAATGTCCACGTTCGCTCGGGTCCGAGCACGTCCGACTCGATCGTCGTCACGCTCCAGTCCGGAGCGGTGGTTACGCTGACTGGTGCTGAGCGAAATGGCTTCGTTTCGGTCTCGGCTGCCGGTGGCGACGGATGGGGCGCTCGCGAGTTCCTGACCCCGGTTGGCTCGAATCCTGCCCCGACCCCGGTCCCGACCGAGCCACAGACTCCCACCGCCACGGCTACCCCGGCAGACACCCTCCGCTACGTGCTCGAGACTGTTCACCTGCGTAGCGGCCCCGCCGAGAGCTACGAGTCACTTGGCACGCTGCCGGTCGGCACGGAACTGATGTTGCTTGGTCCGGTCGAGGGCGAATTCGCCAAGGTCTATTCACCTTTGGGTGCCGGTTGGGTCTACACCCAGGTTATCGGTCCGGTGAACCCGGGACCGACCGCCACCTCGACCGTCACTCCTGGTGTGACCCCGACCCCCACGGCCACGGTCACCGAAACTCCCGGCCAGACCGGCACGTGGTACACCCAGGTGGACACCCATCTGCGTGAGGCAGCCTCGGCAGATTCAGCATCGATCGTCTTCATGGCTGCCGGTGTGCCGGTCCAGCTCCAGGGCGAGGAATCGAATGGCTTTGTCCGGGTCAGTACGGTGTTTGGCGAAGGATGGGTCGCGCTCTCCGACATCGGGGACTATCAGCCGGGCACGACACCAACCGTCACACCCACGACTCCGCCGGTGACGCCGACCGCCACGGTGCCTGCAACCCAGGCACCGACCGAGACCGTCACCCCGACGACCACTCCTGGTCAGGCGGTGTCACGCTGGACGACGGAGAACGTCAACCTGCGAGCCGAAGCGGATCCAGGCTCCTCGTCCCTGGGCGTAATCGCTGCTGGCACCGAGGTTCAGTTCACCGGTGAAGTCGCCAACGACTTCTCCCGCGTTGAGACGAGTCTCGGCACCGGCTGGATTGCCTCGGCTTTCCTCTCGGAGACCGCTCCAACGCCGACTCCGCCACCGACCCCGACGGAAGAGCCGTCCGGAGCCCTGCTCTCCTGGCCGGTGAGCGGCGGCGAGTGGCGCGTGTTGCAGGGCTACAACGGTTCATCGCACCAGAACCGCTCGTCGACCTGGCAGTACCTCTATTCGCTCGACCTCGTTCGGACCGATGGCTCAACGGTCGGACAACCGGTCTACGCTCCAGCTGACGGCGTCGTGCGCTGGATCGATGAAGCCAACGGTGGTGGTTCGATCTATCTCGGTGATGGGCTCGCGTTTGCCTGGTTCCACACCATCGTCGATCCCTCCGTCGTCGAAGGTGGAACGGTCACCAAGGGTCAGCAGATCGGCACCATTGCACCCGCCGGTGTGGCTGGCGGTGGGTCAACCCCACACCTGCACATCACCATGTGGGAAACCGATGACGAAGGCAACTGGAGTCGCCGAGCGGTTCCGTTCACGGGTGAACTTGCTCTGGAGAGCGAGAACTTCCCCTCCGACGGTAGTGCCTACCAGTGGACCGGTACCATCATCGTGCCGTAGGCGAGCCAGTACCGTGATGGACGCACTGGTGAGAGTCCGTCATCACCTCGGTGGCCATTGCGGTTGCCAACCGGGTGGGAGGCACTCTGGTTCGAGCCAGTACAATGGTCAGACTTGAATGACGATACCAGGGCGCGAGTGACTTTCGCGCCCTGGTATCGTGCTCCCGGCATCACCACCTGCCGGCTAGTGGAAACGCGACCTCTGCCTCATGACCCAGATCGAAGCCGATGCACCTAACGTCCTCAGTGAAGCCTTCGAGGGCAAAGCAGAGGCTGAAGCAGGTGGCGCGTTCAACGCCCTGAGAAAGTACCGGGACTTTCGGCTCCTTTGGCTCTCGACCCTGTTCGTCGGTATTGCCTTCTTCATGCAACAGGTGGCGCTCGGCTGGATCGCGCTGGACCTGACCAACTCGCCACTCTTCGTTGGTATCGTGGCCTTCGCCTCCGGTCTCGCGTTCATTCTGGTTGCGGTTCCGGCAGGGTCGTACATCGACCAGCTTGACCGGAAGGTGATCTATCGGACCGCTCAGGGCATCTCAACGGTGAATGCTCTGGCGATGGCCATCCTGGTCTTGACCGGCTTGATCCATGCCTGGCAATTGCCGGTTTTTGCCTTCATCAGTGGCTCGGTCCAGGCGGTGATGATGCCCACCCAGCAGTCGCTGGCGCCGAATATGGTGGGCAAGCACGAGATATCCAACGCGGTCGGCCTGATGAGCGCGGGCCAGAGCCTCTCTCGCGTGGTTGGACCAACGCTTGCCGGATCGATCATCGGCTTCGTTTCAACGGGTGGATCGTTTCTCGTCCAGGCGATGATGATTGGGACGGCCTTCATCATGGCAGCCATGATGCAGATTCCGCCTCGGCCTGCGGCGCAAGGAGGACCGAAGGGATTCGCCCGGGTGCTGAGCGGTTTCCAGGTTGTGTGGGAACGTCCGGACCTTCGTGCGTTGTTCGCACTCGGCTTCGTGACACCGATCCTCATCCTGCCGTTCGTTCAATTCCT
>JAEZJB010000109.1 GCA_023415845.1 Chloroflexota bacterium
ACCAGAGGATGCGCCAGCGCGCCGCCTGTTCGCTCACGATCGGCCTCCCGGTCTGTCAGCTGCGAACGTCATCGCTCGTCCTCGGTTCCTGTCCATTGATGAAGTCGCGATGCGTGTGGTGTCGGGCTCAACGGGCAGGCGAGGTTGTGGTCGCCTGCCCATTGCCGGTCATGGCGCAGGAGTTGCTACCGGGGTAGCCACGGCTCCTGTTGTCAGGCCCAACGCGTTCAGGATCAGGCCGAGCCGATCCTGTTCGGTCTGGAAGCCGGCAAGATCGCCCTGGTTGAGGAGCGCCTGGGCCCGATCGTAGGTGGCAATGGCCTCCGCCGTCAGTTGCTCCGGACTCATCCCCGCGAACTCGCCCGCGTCAGGCGGAGCGACCGGCTCGTTTGCATTCGTGCCACTCTGCTGGGCATCCGTTCCCGCCGTTTCCATCGCCTCGGTGGCGCCGGTGTCGGGGTCGATGACGGTTTCGGCATTGGGGTCGCCCAGGGCTTGGATTGCCTCTTCCAGCGTCGGCCGCATAACCACCTGCTGGTTGGTCGCGACGATCACCCGCACGAGCTTTGGTGCCGCCGCCGACGAATCCCGCGATTGCAGGTACAGCGGTTGTACATAGAGCATCGCGTCGTTGACCGGGATCACGAGCATGTTGCCACGAATGACTTCGGTGCCACTCTGGTTCCAGAGTGTGATCTGGGCCGAAATATCGGGGTCCTGACTGATCTGGGCGTCGATCTGCATCGGTCCGAACACCGTGACCTGCCGTGGATACCGGAACTGGCGGAGTCGCGTCGCACCGCTTTCGTCCGACGTTCCGGCGAACCAGGCGGTCATGTTCTGGCGCGTTTGCCCACCCCCTGGGGTGAACGGAACGGTCAGAGCGAATTCGGTCTCGGTTTCTCCCGGCAGTTGCTGGGTGACGAAATAGGGTTCCACCGGCTGAGTTCCGCTGTCGACCTGTTCCGCCGCCACCATCCACTGGTCGTCGCCGTCGTAGAGCGAGCGGGTGCTGCCTACGTGATAGGTCGACCAGACCTCAGACTGCACGTTGAACATGAACTCGGGATAGCGGAGATGCGAAGCGATGCTGGCCGGAGCCTCGGAAATCGGCGTGAACAGGTCGCCATAGACCTTGCCGTAGGCATCGGCGATCGGGTCATGTTCTGCGGTGCGATAAAAGGTGGTCGTGCCGTCGTAGGCGTCAACCACGACTTTCACACTGTTTCGCACATAGTTGAAGCCCTGGTACCGGGTCGCCTGGGGGAAATTGTCCGACGTAGTGTAGGCGTCGATGATCCAGTAGAGCTTGCCATCAGCAATGATCAGGTACGGATCCTCGTCGTAACGCAGGAAGGGGGCGATTTCGTTCGCCCGGTCGAGCACATTCCGGGTGAGAATCAACTCGGAATCACCAGTCAGCTGGCCGCTGATCATGACGTTGCGGTCATTCAGCGAAAGTGCCGCCAGTGCCCGCGTGATCGGGTTGCCCAGGTTGATCGAACCAGCAGCCGTGCCCTGGAACCCACCCGTCTGCTGGGTGTCGTCGAGCCCGGTGAACTCGGCCTGTTTGGTGTGAACGATGATCCATTCCTGGTCGAGTTCGCTGAAATAGATTTCCGGTCGGTCAATGGTCAGCGCTGGCGGGGCAACGATGGGAATGTCCCGCACGATCATCACCGGCCAGCCGTCGGATGAGACCTGGCTCACCGGCGAAACCACCGCCCCATACCCATGGGTGTAGGCCAGATGACGATTCGTCCACGTTCGGGCTGTTTCCGGTAGGCCACCGACATTGAGTTCACGTCCGGAGATGATCACCTGCACCGGCTGGTCATTGATCGTGTACCAGTCGATATCCATGTCCGCGAATTCGTAATACGGAACGAATGACTGCAACTGTTGGTACACCGGACCGACCACGCGGTAGTCCCAGATCCGCACGTTGGAGAGCGGAGGTTGATCCGCCGGCAGGTCTGCTGGCACGATCGGGTCCTGGCCGGTCAGCTCGGTCACTTCGACGTCGTAGAGGTCGAAAGCGTGCCGCGTCATCTCGATATTCCGCGCGATGTATTTCTCTTCGCGCCGGAACTCGTTTGGTTCAACGATGAAGCGTTGGACCATGATCGGAAGCAGTGGCGTCACGAGGAACGCCAGAATTGCCCATCCTCCCAGGAGACCGAGCAGCCACTTGGGCGATCGCAGGACGAAGCCGGATAGGAGCCCGATTGCCGCTGCAGCCGAAAGCAGTGCCATCAGCCAATAGGTCGGACGCACGATATTGACGTCGGTGAAGCCTGGTCCGATGACCACACCGCGATTCGAGAACACGAGTTCGAAGTTGTTGAGAATGTAGCCGAAGGCCACGAGAAGCAGGAGCACGCTGATCAGGCCACTGATGTGTCGCAGCGCATTCTTTGGCACGTTATCCCAGCTGCCAAACCTGACCCCGAGCCGAACGAGGTAGACGAACACGACGGCGACCGTAATCGCCATCACGATCCAGAGCAGGGCCTGCTGGACGCCATGGAGCACCGGCAGAGTGAACATGTAGAAGCTGACGTCACGGCCAAACGTCGGATCCTTGACGCCGAACGGTTCGGCACGCATGGCAAGCCAGACTTCACGCCAGAAGTCCTTGCTCACCCAGCCGGTCACGACGCCAATCGCCAATCCACCGATCATCGCGATGCCGCGCAATGCGGAGACACTGAACCGGCCAAAGCGACCCTCGGCAGGACCGGTGCGGTTTCTGGTGTTGCGGATCGCCAGTCGCACATTGGTGAAGAACGCCGCGCCAGCGAGTAGTCCGGTGACGACGAAAGTCAGGGTGACTCCCAGGTAATTGGTCACCAGGATGCTTCGGTAACCCATGCTGCCGAACCAGAGCCAGTTGATCCAGAATGGCGCGGTGATCGAGCCAAGTACGAAGATGAGGAGAATCACCAGCGCGGCGATGATCATGCGGCGGGTGGAAGGAGAAATGCCGAAGCGCCGACCACGGGGTGCGGACGGCTTGCCGGATTGGGTGTTCGTCCCGCCGGAGTCCTGACTCCGGGAAAATCTCTTGATCACTCGTCCCCCTGATCCTGTCTGGATGGGTATCGCAACTGGGCGAAAGCCGGACGCAGCAGGGCATCCGTGCAGCAATGAGGATACGACACTGAGGCTCGGCAAACGGTGGGGGTTTACCGGCAGATGACCGCCGAAAAATCAGTTGGCCAGCGCCGCGGGTGCGCCGCTATCTCCCGTCCGAATGACCGGTCACCACCAGGGCCCGGTCTCCTTGCTCGACTACACTGGAAGGAGCAACAGATTCGGCCCCTCCAATGTATTCAGGGTTAGTCCAATCGATATGACAGCTACCACCCCAGTGGCTCCAACCGTGACGGTCCAGAGTCTCGGAAGCGGCAGTTCCGGAAACGGCTTCCTGATCTCCTCCGGAGCCACCACACTGATGCTCGACTGTGGCGTGGGCATTCGCACCATCCAGCGGACACTTAAGGCTCGCAGCCTCTCGCCGCGCGAGCTCGACGCCGTGCTTATCACCCACGAGCATACCGATCACATTCGAAACCTTTCCTGCGTCACCGGCAGCGACGTGCCGATTATCTCCACGCTCGGGACGGCCCGGCGTGGGAACATTCCTCCCCCACAGTGGGAACGGATCGAGTACGACCGCCCGCTGACCGTGGGCGACGTGACGGTGTGGTCGATTATGGTGAGTCACGATGCTGCCGAACCATGTGGTTACCTGCTGGAACTGCCCGGCGCGACGGTCTCGATCTTTACCGACCTCGGCACGTGGCATGACCGGCTTGCCTCACCCATCGCCAGCAGTGACCTGGTGGTGCTCGAATCGAACCATGATGTCACCATGCTGCAACGCGGCCCCTACCCCATTCACCTTAAGCGTCGGGTAGCTTCTCAGGCTGGTCACCTGTCCAATGAAGAATGTGCATCCTCGCTGGCATCGACCCTGCGCTCCTCCGTCCGGCAGCCGGAAATTTGGCTCGCGCATCTCTCCGAGACCAATAACCAGCCCGATCTCGCCGAGCAGGAGACTCGATCGGCCCTCCACGAACAGGACGTCGATCTTCCGGTAACGGCTCTCCCGCGCACCTCGCCCGGACCGGTCTGGACGCCCAGGACTCCGCCCGTTGGCGGCCCCTGGCGACCGGTGCTGGTGCAGGGCGAATCTCGCCAGCTGTCCCTTGAGAGTTTCTTCTCCTGAAAACCGGACCCGGTAGCCGTGCCTATTGGTTGTGGGCCCGACTCCCTATAATCCTCGCGGACATCGCCGGAGGTTCCGGGCAGGAGTAAGGACCCGCATGAGTGCTGTTGAGCTGTTTCACGACCGGTTGGCAACGACCATCATCCTGTTCTTCGCCGTCGCCGGTATCTGGGGAATCATCGAATACGTGCGCGGCGGCGCCATTGGCGGTGCCATCGCCGGCATCCTCGTAGTCGGACAGATTCTCGTCGTCGTCCAGGGCATTCTCGGTCTCGTCCTGTTCGCCTGGGGTGACCGGCCCGATGATCTGGTTCACCTGTTGTATGGGTTCACCGCTGCGCTGGCGATGCCGTTTGCGTGGACCTATTTCCGCGATCGGAACCCGCGACAGGGACTACTCATCTACAGCCTCATCGCCCTCTTCATCGTTGGCCTGGCAATCCGCGGAATGACTACTGGTAGCTAAGAGCCAGCTCCAACCCTATATGCCCTTGTGCGACGCGTCATTACTGGCGCGTCGCTGTCATTGTGTCACAGCAAAATGCCCGATCTTATGGGAAAAATCGTGGTTTCAGTGACTGCCAGTCATGCTGACGAATAGGTACGTTCACCATTGACACCCGATCGCTCGCAACGTACAATCCGACCGTACAGTGTGACGCGTACACCTCGCCTTCATCGGCGTATCGGGGTTGTGTGGAGCAACTTTCGGACTGAAAGGAGTCGTCGTGGAGTCCGAACCTCGAGACTACCAGGAGGTCATGGACAACGCGCTGCAACTGGTCTATAGCCATCATCATCGCTTGGTGTCCCAACTCGATCCGGGATCATTCAAGCCGTTGAGCCTAGACCAGCTTCGCAGTGGACCGTTTGGCCAGGATCTTCTTCGCCTCGCCCGGTTGGCAAGCGGCCAGACCCGGGAACCCAAGGAACTGGTGCTGGGCGCCATTGATTCGGTGTTGCAGTTGCTGTTCTGGCCGGTGGCCGCCGAGGACTACTCGGTTCCGCGCACCTTCTGGGACACGGATCTTGGTCGCATGCTGGCTCTGGCCAAGTACCGCGCCTACGACCCAAGCGAACTCGTCAGCATCGGAAACGCGGCTCAGCAACTCGGTGTGACGCGTCCAACCATCTATCGCTGGATGGACGACCGATCTCTCAACTACGTGCGTGACGACATGAGCGGCCGCACCTTCGTTGTCCGACGTGACATCGAGAACCTGAAGCGCGTGGCCAGCGAGTTCTAGAACCTGCGAACCTGGTGGTGAGGGGAAAGCATCATCGGGAGCACAATAAAACACAATCGGATGGAGCCAAGCGGCCGGTGAGCAATCTCACCGGCCGTTTCGCTTCCTTCTGGTTCTGGCCGCCATACTTCAAGCCTTTATCCGACGTTGAGGAACCGCGGAGACCCTTGGGGTAGAATCACCCAGGCTTCACGCATCACGAAGGCATAGAGTTGCGTCAGGTCAGTTCGCGATAGCCATTCAGGTCGCACACGGCCACCAGCTCACCTTCGCGCACATACAGGCGCGGCAACCGATCAGCCAGCCCCACGATGAAGTCGTGGGCGATGCCCCCGGAGAGTACGGCAAGCTCGTTGATCGTTGGTGCACCCGCAGTTGCCTCCGATCCGTCCCCGACGATGACGACCGGCTCACCTGCCTCGATCTCCATCCCGTCCGGAACGCGGATCACGCACTGGTCCATGCTCACCCGGCCGATCACGTCGGCTCGTTGTCCGCGAATGGCCATGTATCCCGCGTTCGAGAGAGACCG
>JAEZJB010000416.1 GCA_023415845.1 Chloroflexota bacterium
TCTGGCAAGCGCTTCCCCTGGCACCTTCGCTCAGGCAGCGTCTTCGGTGGCCACCTGCCCGAAATTGGCGTGGGCGAGCACCCGCCACTCGCCGTCGAGCAGGATGCCCGTGGTCAGGTACGGTGTCGGTTCTGGACTGAGTTGCGTGCCGTCTGCGAGGATCAGGTCCATCTGGATGCTCGAGCTGACGATGAGCACGTTGTCGGTTTGCCAGGCTTCAACTCCGAGGATCTCGAACCCGCCAATCTCCGGCAACGCAGCGAGATAGGCCTCCTTGCCGATGGGAGCGCCCACGACGCGCTGGATCACGAAGTTGTCGGCGAGAAGCCTGCCCAGACCCGCAACATCCTTGTCCATCGTCATCTGGGCGAAGGTCGCCATCAGGTCGGCGGCGATCGTGGAGGGATCGTCGCTCCCGGGAGTCGATTGTCCCTGCGCTCCGGCTTGAGCGACCCCGGCCAGCATGGTCGCCGCCACCGACATCGTGGCCGCCGTCATCACGCTGCGCCGGGTTGCTCGTCGGTCGTTCTGGAGCACTGGGCGGGCCGGATCGTCGCCGGACATCAGGTGGCCGTTTCCACGCATGACTCACTCCTCTTCACTTGAGCACGAAAGACACTGGTCGGCGGCAGGATAGGGCGGGCCAGGCGCGCCCGTCAACGCCGATCATCAGGGTGCCTGGCAAACGATTAGTCCGGCAGGTTCCGGAGCAGGGCGTCGCCCACCTCACGAGTCGTGGCGGTTCCCCCCAGGTCGGGTGTCAGCACACCAGCGGCGGTGGTCGCCCGGATCGCTTCCATCACGGCGGTAGCCTCATCTGCCAGCCCCAGATGGTCCAGCATCAGGGCGACGGTCCAGACAGCGGCGATCGGGTTGGCAATCCCCTGCCCGGCGATATCCGGCGCCGAACCGTGCACCGGCTCGAACATGGACGGTTTCCGCCGCTCAGGATCGAGGTTGGCACTGGCGGCGATGCCCATTGACCCGGCGAGGGCGCTGCCGAGGTCGGAGAGGATATCGCCGAAAAGATTCGAGGCAACAACCACATCCAGCGTGTCGGGCCGCAGCACGAAGCGGGCAGCCATCGCGTCCACCAGCCAGGTCTCGGTCTCGACATCGGGGTAGTCGCGGGCCACCCGGGCAAAGACGTCATTCCAGAGGGTCATCGCGTACTGCTGGGCGTTGTCCTTGGTCACGCTGGTGACTTTCCGTCGCCGGGTCCGGGCCAACTCGAAGGCGTAGCGCATGATCCGCTCGCACCCCGCCTCGGTGAAGAGGGCCGTTTGCAGCGCCACTTCGGTGCCGCGGCCGCGGCTGGCCAGGTTACGGCCGCCAATTCCGGCGTACTCGCCCTCGGAGTTCTCGCGCACCACCACCCAGTCCATCGTGGCTTCGCTGGCATTCCGCAACGGGCTGGTGATCCCGGACAGCAACTGGACCGGCCGGATGCAGGCGTACTGGTCGAACCCTTGGCAGATCGCAAGACGCAGGCCCCAGAGGGAGACGTGGTCGGGCACATCGGGCCAGCCGACCGCGCCGAAATAGATCGCGTCGAACGATTCCAGCCGGGAGAGGCCATCCTCGTCCATCATCCTGCCCGTCTCCAGGTAGTACCGGGAGCCCCACGGGAAGGTCTCGTACTCGAAGGTGATGGCGCCATTGGACCGCTCGGCGATGCGGTCGAGGACGCGGAGGCCCTCCGGCACAACTTCGGTGCCGATGCCATCGCCCGGGATGACGGCAATGCGATACGTGGTCATACGGAGGCTCCTTCCATAAGTCGAATTACAGTCCTTCAGGATAACGACCACGGGGCTCTCCCAGGCGGAAGAGCCCCGTTTTGCACTGTGCTTCTGGTGGTACCGATCAGTCCTGGCGGTGGGCGCCGGTGCCGGCCGTCCACGGTCCGATGTCGACGGCTTGCCAGGTGCGCGGGCGAGGGGAGACGCCCTGCTGCTGGGCAATCCAGCGGTCGACCGCGTCGTAGTCGGTCTGGCCTTCGTGCGTCTGGCTGTACTGTTCGACCGCGCCACCGAGCGCCTGGATCAGCGGGGCAACCCATTCCGGGCCGCCGATCTTGCCAGGGTCGCCAACCGAGATGAACGTGTCGGTGGTCACCTTCGAAGCGTGGTTGAGCGGATCGAACAGCGCCAGGGTGGCGTTGACCGCGTCGCCCCGGTCAGGGAACTCGCGCAGGTAGTCGTTGATCTCTTCGTTCGGATAGGCCTCGGTTTGTGGGTAGACCTCGGCCAGCCGGTAGAAGAACGGTTGTGTGATCGAGAGCGCGGTCACGCCCGGCCGGCGTGCCGCCACCAGCAACCCAATGTCGTTCCCGTTGATCGCGACCCGATTCCTGTCCACCATCGGCAGGCCGGTCAGGTACTCGAACGCCCGGAGGGTGTCGGCCAGGATGCCGCGATAGATCCAGGTGTTCGGATCGGCGATGCCATCGGTGAGCATGCCCGGGAACTTCGCCGCATACGGCTTGTCCGCGCCACGGGTGCCACGGTACCGGAGAGCCATCGCCACGTAGCGC
The DNA here is from genome assembly GCA_023415845.1 of Chloroflexota bacterium. Lineage (GTDB taxonomy): Bacteria > Chloroflexota > Chloroflexia > Thermomicrobiales > UBA6265 > JACCYX01. The sequence goes on from JAEZJB010000416.1 coordinate 2,537, forward strand.
AGCCGGTCGTCGTACGACGGCGGCGTGACCACCGAGCCGTATCCGGGGGCCAGGAAGAGGGCCGGGAATGGTCCCTCACCATCGGGGATGCTGAGGAAGACCTCGATCCGGTAGGGGCCAATCGAGGTGAGACGAACCTTGTAGGTGGTCGAGTGGTCGGTGGAATGGAGCGGGCTGATTTCCGCTTCCGGGGCGGCGGGAACCTCGGCCAGCTCGGCATCGAGCGCATCCCAGAACGCATCGAACCCGGCAGGTGTTGACGTCATGATTGCTTACCCCTGGGTTTCCTGGGCGTGGAGCCCCTTGACGGCGACAGACGGTTTGAGGTGCCTGGCCAGGAACTGCTCGATCACTGGCATCTCCCAGTAGACGCCAGCTTCGTGACCGCAGCGATCGTAGGCGTGGAATTCCAGCGGGCAGGTCATCACCTTCTGCAGGTCATAGGCGGTTTCGGGTGGGCAGACATCATCGGCGTGCCCGATGTAGATCAGCATCGAGGCCTTGATCTGTGGTGCGAAGTTGATGCAGTCGAAGTAGTTGAGCGTCTCACGCATCGCCTCTTCCCGTTCGGGGTAGAGACGGAGGTATTCGTTCATCTCTTCGTAGGGATATGAGTGCGTCAGTGCCGCGCAGTCCATGTAGCCAGCCAGGTACGGTGCACCGGCCGCGCCACAGGTGATGACATCCGGCATCAGAGCCGCCGTGGTCAGGGTCAGCGCCCCGCCCTGGCTGCCGCCGTGCACGCCAATCCGCGAGGAGTCGACTTCTGGCCGCGACTGCAGGAAGTGAATGGCTCGCACCGCGTCGATGTAGAACGCTTTGTAGCTGTAGGTGTTGCGGTCGATGATGTTGTGGACCAGCAGGCCGGGGTAGCCGGGATTGAACTGGGCGTTGGAGCGGAGTTTCCCGCGCGGGGCCACGCCGATGGTGGCATAGCCGAGCTTGGCCCAGGACTTCGGCAGGGTGGGCTCGGACACGTAGCCCGGCACGATCGAGAGGCCCGGGAAGGGCGCTTCGGCCCAGCCTTCACGGGGACGGCAGTACCAACCGGCGATGCGGACGTTGTCGAGACTGGTGTAACCGATCTCGAAGACTTCCACCTCGGCGGTCGAGCGATACGGCAGGTATTCCATAGTGGGATCGAGCGGCACCGTGTCCAGCTCAGCCAGGATGCCGGCCCAGAACTGGTCAAAGTCGGGCGGGCGCTGTACGGATGTCTGGTGATCTTTCGCCAGACCACGAATCGTCACAGGGTTCCTCCAGTGCCGGGGGTTCCGGCGCGTGCGAAGACGGTTGCGTGGGCACGGTTGCCCGGTTCGTTGGGCAGCATTGTCTCCGGCAGGACTGGCGGTGGGAACCCTTTTTAGCGTCGACATTGAAGGCCTGAAGACTGTTCGACATGGCCTGGAGTCATGACTAGTAGAGACCAGGCTCAATCCGACTTGCACTACGTAGCTCGGTACCCACGGCTTTACGTGATTTCACCGATTCACTCGCCACCACCCGAGAGCAAACTGTGCCTGTCACAGAACCCGTTCCCTCTCCCCACCGCGCCGCGTCGACTCACGCAACTGATCGTCCGACAGCGATGGAGTCACCACAGTCAGCAGGTGTGTCCTCATGGTGGCGAACTTCTCCATTCCCAGTCGGCTCGGTCTCTTCGTCGTCCATCCCGATACGGGCAAGCCAGTGACGGGGCTCCCACTGTTCGCCGAGGTGGCTGTCCCGCGCATCCTGCCTCCGATTCCCCCGGCCGATCGCACTCTGCTGGAGCCGATCGTGGTCGCGCTCAACAACCTGGAGCCGGGTCTCGATTGGGCCACGATGGAATCGATCGCCAATGTATTTCGGCAGGCGCTGGCCAATGTCCTGACCCCATCCAGCATCACCACATTGCTGAACGATTTCGGACTGGCACAGGACCTGGCTACCAAAACCCTTGGCGAAGTGCAGGGCCAATCTCCCAACGGCAGGCTGGAAGGCATGCCGCCCAGCGTGCTATTGGGAGCCTGCGAAACCATCCTGAGGGAACTCGCCCAGCCATTCGGCCTGGAGGTACGGGAGATCCTGGCCGATTCCGGCATCCTGTGGTCTGAACCGCTGGGAGTGCTGACCACCGACCACGTGGGATACGTCTCGTACGATCTCGATCGGTTGCGGCCAGAGGTGAGGCAGATGCTGGCCCACGCCATCGCTCTTCGCCTAGCCGACCCCACCGCCAATCCAGGCACCGAAATCCGGGTGCATCCCTATGGCACCACCACCCAGTACGAGGTTCTCTCGCAAGGGAGGATTGGGGCCGATGCCGTGGTCGGTCGCCTGCCGATTGCAGCCATTATTATGCCGCCTGCCCTGCAGAACATGGGGCCGCGCAGCCTGCAGAATCCTGGCCTGACCGACTGGCGATTATCCCCAGCGTCGTTTGCCGCCAGCCCGAAGTCCCTGCTTGGCGAGAATGGCTGCGAAACGATGCTGCCGGCAAGTGTGGCCCTGCAGGAATTCGTCTTCCGCCAGGTGGTGCGCCTCACTGACGGGTTCCCTGATGGCCATGTGCCAGCTGGATACCGAGCAGCCTATGTGGACGACTATAAGGTGTCGTGGTTTCAGTTGGGACACTCGCTGGGTGAGATTCTCTACAGCCTTCCGCTGGCTCCCGCCGAAACAGTGAAACTTGCCGTCATCGACTGGTCATGGGACAGCCTGACGAAGCGGGACGAAACCACAAAGCTCACCGAGGAGATCCTGCATCAGACCCACCGCGACCGGACGATTTCCGAAACTGTGAAGGCCGGATTAAAGGAGTACCAGCACGGCTCGTCGTTTATGGGCGGCTATGCGCACTCCGGTGGGGGTGCCGGTGGAATTGATCTGGGCGTGGCCGATCTCGGGGCAGCGGCAGGCGACGCCTGGAGCCTGGGCGGATCGACGGCAACGAGTGACGGCAGCCGCGACCTCACTGCCGAGAACGTCCAGCGCCTGAGTGACAGCTTCGTGCAGGCCAGCTCGTCCCAGCGCGAGTTACGCTCAACGGTCGTGATTCAGGCCCGGCAGGAAGAATCGGAATCCATTCAGACTCGCACCTTTACCAATTACAACCACAGCCACACCATGACCGTCCTGTACTACGAGGTATTGCGCCATTTCCGGGTCACCACCGAATGGGTGCGGCGACGGCGAGCGGTGCTGGTGGACTATCCGAAGCGAATCGAGTTCACCGAAGAGAATCTCCTGCTCCATCGCTTCCAACTGGAACCCAACCTGCTCGATCCCACCCTGGCCGCCGGGTTTGCCGCCCTCGATCATCGCGAAACCATCCGGCTTGATCAGGAACGGTTCGGAATTGATCCTGCCGTACAGCCACCACCACCCTTCTGGGAAGGCGACGTGGAGTTCGAAATGTTCGAACTGGGACTCTGGAGTCGGGAGGATACCGCCGACAACGTCACGACCTATGTCGTCACTGCGGGGGAAGGAATCCGCGAGAAGAAGTACGAGCTGCACTACGTCTACAAGGGGCCGGATGCCGGGGAGTACAACGCCCACAACATCAACAGTGGTGAGCGGTTCGACGGTGGCGAGTCCGAGCAGTGGACGTTGGTCAAACCGTTCGATCAAACGACCGGCAAGTACGTGACGATTCCATGGAAGAACATTGTGGGCTTCCAGTTCGAGAAGTGGGGCGACGATGATTGGCGAATAACGTATCTCACGATCAACGCCTTTGGGTCTCAGGCGAAGTTCCCCGGTTGGGTCACCTATCTCACCGGATGGAAGACCGACGTTGACCTCTTTTTCCTTGGCAGCGAACCGTCATCCCAATCGTTCACCGGCATCAAGCGCCCCGGTGCCTGGCCCGCGCCAAATGCTCCGTTGCTCAGTCCCACCCAGAGCATTTCCAGCGAGGAATACAGCGCCATCAAGCGGCTGGTCGCTCATGTCGGTGCCAACGAGGCGTATTACAACCGGGTGGTGAGCCTTTCGACGGCGACCGACGACATCGCAATTGCCTTCGAAGACATGCCGTGGGAGGGAGGGGGAAAGCTCGCCGACCACGCCGACCCGCAACCGCTGGATGTGTTTGGCAAGTGGGTGGCCTATCCGCTGGCGAAGCAGGCCACCACCAAGATCGACGACGGTGTGGTCGTTGACCTGGCAACCGCGCTATCTGGCAACGACCCCATTCGCAAGCAGTGGGCCGTGGATTTTATTGCGACACTCTCGCCAGCCGACCAGGAGGAGGTGCAATCGCGCCTCGCCCTGGCCAATACAAAGAGTGAGCGGTTGGTATCGATGCCTACTCGCGGCGTGTTTGCCGAGGGCAAGCTGGGGCATTGCAGTGTTTCAGAGGAGATCGACGACACCAAGTTCTGGAAGTGGGAAGAACATCCTATTCCGTTCGAGGCGCCGGGCATAAACCCCGTAACACCAATCTCCCCCGAACCGCATGTCGTCACTCCCACACCAACTGCCTTCCCGGCGGCGATGGTCAACGTGGTGAGTCCCACCCCGACACCAGATCCAACTGGCCTGGCGGCGGCGCTGTCGTTGCTCGGCACACCGAACATCTTCCGCGACATGTCGGGGCGTGAAGAAGTGGCTGACCTGCTGAAGAAACTCTCCGACAACACGATTTCGATCGCCGAAGCTGCCAACACGGCCCGACAGATTCGCAATGAACACGGTGAACAACTCGACAAGCAGGAGAAAGACCTGCAACTGGGGACCACCAACGCCAATGCTGAAGTCATGAAAGAGGCGCTCAAGCAGCGCCGCGAGGAGGCTCAGCAGGTGAATCCGGCCGAAGCCCAACAGGCAATCAAGCTCTCCGAATCCGAAGTACGCAAGGGCAACAAAACCCCCGAGGAGCACAAGGAATACAGCAAGCAGGTACAGCAGAACGTGAAGGGGGCCACCCCTCCCCAAAAGAAAAAGGCGAACCTTACCTTCCAGATCAATCTCACTGGCTACGGTCCACGCCGGCTGGTTGGTCGCTTTGGCACCACAGTGAAGCAAAAAGGGGCTGACGTCGGCTTCCTGATGGCCACGGACTATTCGGATCTGGGGTATCTCAAGGTGGGAGTGCTGAACGACCACGACGATCCACGGTACGACATTGTGGTGGAGGGTGAAGTACTGGCTGGAGTGGGTGTCAACGCCATGCTCAAGGGGGGCAATACGGTGGTGATCCCGCAGGCGGACTTCGACAAGTACGATTTCTTCTATTTCAATGCGGTGGCCGAAACTGCAACGCTCGAAGTTACTACCACTAACAGCGACGAAGTAGTGAAAGAAGTCACCAGCAAGCTCGGCGGCACACTCGAGGGTTCCTACAAACAGATCGTCTCGATGTCTGTTGAAGGCGGGGGTGAGTGGAAGGATGGCAAGACACACACTGTCGAGAAGGCGGTCAAGGTCAATGCCGTCTACTACACCGGCGGCTTCAGGATCTCCTACAACAAGAGCGACTAACCCCACTCGGACCATCGACCAAGTACCGGATCACGCGCGTTCCTGGCAAGAGGTGACGCGCCTCCCAGGCACCGCTCATTACCATCTGTCAGAAGCCATGAAAAGGCGACAGGCCGCTCGATGAACGACGCAGCCACCCTTCGAGCCCTGGAGGAGCAGCGACTTCGTGCTCTTGTGGCGGTTGACATGGCAACGGCTGGCCCATTGCATGCCGAGAACTTCCAGCTCATCAACCCAATGGGCGTGT
>JAEZJB010000152.1 GCA_023415845.1 Chloroflexota bacterium
CATTGAGGGAGGTGACGCCGGTGCGTGAGGCGATCTCGACGAGCCGCAGGGCGGCCTCGGCGGTCATCTGGGCATCACCACCGGCGCGGTGGATCGAGCGAGGCGGAAGCCCGACCGCCGAGGCCACGCGGTCGAGGCTGGGCTTGCGGACCTGCTTGAGATAGCGGGTCGCCAGGACGAGGGTGTCGACCCGGGGATTGAAGAGCTTGTCACGCCCGGCGCGCTTCAGCTCCTGGTTGAGAAACGACAGATCGAAGCGAATGTTGTGCCCCACCAGGAGCGAATCGCCCAGAAACTCGACGACCTGATCCGCGACCTGATCAAAGGTAGGCGCAAACTCGAGGTCCTCGTCACGAATGCCGGTCAATTCGATGATGAACTTCGACAGCGCGCGGCCGGGATTGACGAAGGTCTCGTAGCGGTCGGCAACCTTCCCATCGATGTACCGATGGAGGGCGATCTCGATCATCCGGTGCTGAACGGGCTTAAGGCCGGTGGTTTCGACGTCGATCGCAATGAAATCCCGCAGGATCGTGGCCCCGGCCACGGTGGATTCCCTGATCAGCGACCAGTGATCGTTGATCAACAGCACCTTTTCGCTCTCACTGGCAAGAATCCCGCGCAGGAGAGGCTTCCAGATCGCGGGGGACCCGGCCGACCCAAAGACGTGGCGCACCAACTGGTCCTCGGGCACGGAACCACCATTCTCCCGAATGTAAGCCAGGGCACGATCGGTCAGGGCATCGTATCGGGTATCCACTGGATTGGCTTCCATCGCGGGCGGATGGGGACGTGCGGGCATGCCACTCACCAGGCGAAGAGACGTTCAATTGCGAGATGATACACTCGCCGGAGTGTACGAACACCGCCAAGTGGGATGTATCATACCGAAAAGTCGCACACCCGTTCGCATACCTGCCAGTCGACCCAACCCATTCCGGGCCAGCGCCCCCATCGCTCAGAGGAGCCTTTCGCACTGATGGAAGCCAGCGACCTGATGCGGCATCTCAACGACCTCCGCCAGAAGCTCGACCAGTACGCCTACGAGTATTTCGTGCTCGACCAGCCATCGGTGACGGACGCCGACTACGACGCCCTAATGAATGAACTGCGGGCGATCGAGGCCGAGCATCCGGAACTGGTGACCGCAGAATCGCCGACGCAACGAGTCGGGCACTTCGCGCAATCGGACTTCGCCGAGGTGGCACATCCGCGCCCCCTGCTGTCGTTGAGCAACGTCTACAACGAGGACGAGTTGAAGGCCTGGGCGCTCCGGGCCGAGCGGTTTGGCGGTACGGACAAACTGACCTTCGTCACCGAGCCGAAGACCGATGGGCTGGCGGTGGCCCTGACCTATATCAATGGGAAGCTGGACCACGCCGCGACCCGGGGAAACGGGTTTGTCGGTGACGACATCACGGCCAATGTGAGGGCGATTCGCTCGATTCCGACTCGCCTGCGTGACGGTGGCGAGCGAGGAATTCCCGGCACGATCGAAGTTCGCGGCGAAATCTATATGCGAAAGTCGGACTTCGAAGATCTCAACCTCCGGATGAGCGAGACCGGCGGCAAGTTATTCATGAACCCACGCAACGCGGCAGCCGGGTCGATTCGGCAAAAGGACACCGCGATCACGGCGCAGCGACCACTGCGGCTCTTCGCCTACCAGATCGGATACGTGCTCGACGGCGCCTTGCCGGCCACCCATTTCGACTGCCTCGCCTGGTTGCGCGACCTTGGATTCAGCACCTCGCTGGACGCCGAACGCCATGATGACATCGACTCGGTCTGGGCGGCCTGCCAGGGATGGCTTCAGCGACGCGCCGACCTCGATTTCGAGATCGACGGCACCGTGATCAAGGTCGACGACCTGGGCCTGCAGGAGGAAATCGGCTACGTCGCCCGTGACCCGCGGTGGGCCACGGCCTACAAGTTCCCGGCGATCCAGCAGACGACCAGGATTACCGGCATCCAGATCAACGTCGGCCGCACTGGCACGCTCAACCCGCTCGCGATTCTCGACCCGGTCAACATCGGTGGCGTGACCGTCTCCCGGGCGACCCTGCACAACGAGGACGAAATCGCACGGAAGGACATTCGGATCGGTGACACCGTGGTGGTGCAGCGGGCAGGGGATGTGATTCCGCAGATCGTCAAGGTCGTCGAAGAGCGACGCACCGGTGACGAGGTGCCGTTCGCCATGCCGGATACCTGCCCCTCGTGCGGAACCCCGGTACATCGCGAACCCGGCGTGGCGATGCGGTATTGCACCAATGCGGCGTGCCCCGCCCAGTTGAAGGAACGAATCCATCATTTCATCAGTCGCGCCGCGATGGATATCGAAGGGTTTGGTCCCAATCTGGCCGACCGGTTCATCGACCTGGGCTGGATTGGCGATGCCAGTGACATCTACCGGTTGGACTGGGACGAGGTCGGCAAGCTGGAGGGTCTGGGTGAAAAGAGCGCGGCCAACCTCCGGGCGGCGGTGGAAGCCTCTCGGGATCAACCACTCTGGCGCCTGATCCACGGACTTGGTATCCGCCACGTCGGTGAGCGGACCGCTCGCCTGATGGCCGATCGGTTCGGCTCACTCGATGCGATCCTGGCGGCTTCGGCCGAAGAGATTGCCGCGATACCGGGCATCGGCGACGTGGTGGCGGCCGACATCCATGATTTTGGCCAGGAACAGGTGAACCGTGAGCTGGTCGCCAGATTGACCGAAGCGGGCTTGCGAACACGGGAAGAATCGGTGACCAACTGGTCGGATCGACCGCTGGCCGGGCTGACCCTGGTGTTGACCGGTCGGCTGGAGACACTGACCCGTCCAGAGGCAGAGGAGCGCCTCCGCGCACTGGGTGCCAATGTCACGGGGTCGGTCTCGAAAAAGACTTCGGCGGTGATTGCCGGCGCCGATGCCGGATCGAAAGCGACCAAGGCCGAAAGCCTCAAGCTGCCGCTCCTCTCCGAAGACGACCTCGCCACGCTGCTCTCGGGCGAGTTCCCACCCGCGCTCCAGCCAGCTGTGACCGACACCGAAGCCGAGGGCTAACAACGGCAAC